>JAACTI010000068.1 GCA_009993495.1 Deltaproteobacteria bacterium
AGTCCGTTTTGAGTTTCACCCTTGCAAGACCTCCGGTTTTGGTCTTGTCTCCATCGCAAGCTGGTTACAATGGTTTTTGGGCTTCGTGGAAGGACTGAACAGTGGCATGTATCCACTCTTAAAGGAATCCCTATGAACGAAAAGAACGATAGTCCCATTGCCATAGGTGAGGTTGCGCGCCAGCTGGGGATAACCACGCGCACCATTCGTTATTACGAAGAAATTGGCTTGATGGGCGAACCATCGCGCCTTGAAGGTGGGGCGCGAACCTACAGCCGTTCCGGCCTTTTACGCCTGAAATTTATCCTGAAACTCAAGGACTTGGGCATCAGCCTTAAAGAAATGTTGCAATTGGCGCAGTTTTTCGATGTTAACGACCAAAAGTTTGATACCATCACCCCCCAGGTGGTGGAACTCCTCGATGCGCATATTGGCAAAATTGACGAAAAAATGGTTAATCTCTCTACTCTGCGCCGCGACATTGTTGCCTACCGCGGGCGGATTGTCGCTATTTTGCAGGGAAAGGAGCCATCGGTACAATGAACAACCCCTCTCCGCTCACGACCAGTATTGAAGTCCGTTTCGCTGATTTGGATGCCTATGGCCATGTCAACAATGCGGTGTATTTTACCTACCTGGAAACGGCACGCGTCAAGTTGTTTCGCGAAGGATTTGCCGATCTGGTAGCGGAAGGTTTGCAATTTCTGGTGGTAGAGGCCAGTTGCCGCTACCGCAAGCCGATTGGGCTGAACGATGAGGTTTTGGTCGACATTCGCTCGGCTAAACCTGGTCGCAGCAGTTTTACCCTGGATTATCGGGTGCATAATCGCAGCGGCACCCTGTTCGCCGAGGCGCGCACGGTGATGGTATGTTTCGATGCTCATAAGGGTAAGGCGGTGCCGCTGCCCGACGAGTTACGCCTGGCCTTCGAAACCCAATTAACTCCATAGGGATCTGAAGCTGGTAAATAAGGCCAATCACTGACATTTTCATGGGAGTGCTTATGCCGAAGATTCTGGTGCCGATTGACGATTCCCCAACCTGCCGCAAAACCATTGATCAGATCATTGCCCATCGTCAGCGCTTTCCCGAGCAGCTGACGCTGCTGCACGTGATTGATGATCAGCTGGCCTGGCGCATGATCCCCGATTTCCAACGAGAGATGGTGCACGAAAATGCCCTGCGCGCGGGCAAGGCGCTGCTGGCGCGTAAGGCGGTCAAATTAGTCGACGTTGGTTTTCAGGTTACGGAAATTCTCGAAAGTGGCGCGCCACGGCAGTTGATCCCCCAGATTGCCAATGCCGGGAATTACGAGCTGTTGGTGATCGGTCGCCACAGTGGCAGCGGTGAAATTCGTGATGTGCTTTTTGGATCGGTGGCCAATTACGTTCTGCACCATGTGACGTGTCCGGTGCTGCTGTTTTAAAGCCAGCCGTTCAGCGGACCAGCTGCTTGGCCTTTTCCGCCTCAGGCGACAGCGGAAAGTTTTTAATCAGCTGATTCCATACCGTCTTGGCATTGGCCAGGTCACCTAAAGCGTCAAAAGCCATCCCCTGTTTCAATAGTGCGCTGGCTGCCTTGGGGTGATCGCTGTACAGCTGAATCACTTCTTGAAACTTGAGAATAGCATTTTCAAACTTTTTCTCACCGTAATAGGCTTCGCCAATCCAGTAACGGGCGTTGATTGCCAGCTCATGTTGCGGATATTTTTCGATGAAGTTTTCCAGCCCGGCGCGGCCGACGGCAAAGTCCGTGCCGCCGAGAATTTTGCTGAGAGATTGCTGATAGAGTTGTTCCGGGGCGATCTGATTCTGTCCGTTGTCCTGCGCTTGAGGGGGCGCGGTCGGTGTGGCCGGGGGGGTGGCGGTTTTTTGTAGTCTGGCGTCCAGGGTATTGAGGCGTTCGCTCAGTGCCGCCAGCTGCATGCCCAGGTCGTCCCGCGTGAGGGACAGATCGGCCGCCAGCTGTTCGTTGGTGCGTCCCAGATCATCAAGCCGCCCGTTGATGGATTGGAATTCAACCCGCAGAGTATCGAGGCCCGCCTGAATTTCAGCCCCCTGGCGCCCCAGGGCTTCCAACTGCCCACGGGCCTGACTACCGCCATCGCTGTTCTTCTCTTCCAGGCGAGCCAGGCGGCGCTTCATCTCTTCAAAATCGCTTTCCATCTTTATTTGCGCTTGCGGCGGCTGAACGCAGCCGGCCAACAGTAACACCAGACAAAAAATCTGAATCAATCGCGCCATAAGATCACCTCACTTATAAAAAAAAGGCCGCGTCAAAGACGCGACCCTTTATGCTTAAACCGCAGGAAATCAGTTCAATTCTTTAAACTCGGCCCGACGGTTCTGTGCCCAGGCATCTTCGGTGTTGCCCATGACCAGCGGAATCTCTTCGCCGTAGCTGATAACCGTCATGCGGTCGGCCATAACCCCCAGGGAGACCAGGTAATTTTTAACGGCCAGTGCGCGTTTTTCACCCAGAGCCAAGTTGTATTCATCAGAGCCACGCTCATCGCAGTGGCCTTCAATCTGTACCCGGGAGCCCCTGCTTTTCAGGTATTCGGCATTGCCGGCCAGAGCCATTCGGGCTTCAGGGGTGAGCACATACTGGTCGAAGTCAAAATGCACCCGTACCAGCTTTGCCGCCATGTCTTCGTGGTTCATGTTGTTCATATCGTGAACCGGCTGGCTGACGACGGGCTCTTCAGTGACGGGCTGCTCACTGACGGCAGCGACCTGCTCTTGGGCAATTTCGGTTTGATCGACATTCGCCGTTGCGTCTTCGGTCGGCTTCTTGGCACAACCCGCGGCCAGGGCAAGAACCAGAACAAGCAGCAGAGCCGGTTTGAAAATGTTTTTCAGAGACATGGTTGACACACTCCTTTCGCAATCGCGAACAAAAATTTGAATTGGCTGGATGACCAGATTTTTCTTACAAGGCGTCATTATACTAAAAGCCCATTGAAAAACAACAGAATCCGCAAAATTTATCCGCGTTTCGTCGCCTTATTGCCAGTATCCCGACCAGGCCGGATGGCTGTCGCTGCCACCGGGGGCCGATAAACGCCGATCCCCGGTGCCGTCACGCCGCATGACGTGAATCGACTTCTTACCGTCAAGATCCAGCGAATAGACCAGAAATCGGCCATCGGGGCTGAAGCGCGGGTGTTCTTTGGTGCCGGGCCCAAAGGTCAGGCGGTGCTCACCGCTGCCGTCGGGCTGAATCATGAACAGATCAAACTGGTTTTCGGTGCGGCGCGTGAAGACAATCCAGTCACCGTCCGGGCTCCAGTCGGGCGTCGCATTATATTGCCCCGCGGTGGTCAGGCGTTCGATTTTCAGACGGTTAATGTCGACCATAAAGAGGTGTGGATTGCCGAAACGGTCGGAGACGAAAACAATTTTGTCGCCGTTGGGGCTCCAGCTTGGCGCGACATCGATACCCCAGTGGGTCGTCAGGCGTTGGTGAATGCTGCCATCGGTGCCCAGCAGGTAAATGTCGGAATTGTTGCCCTGGGAAAGGGTTGCCACCAGCTCGCGGCCATCGGCGCGGTAGCGCCCACCGCTGTTAATACCGGGGCGTTGGGAGATTCGGCCTTCTTGTCCGGTATAGATCTCCTTGCGGTAGAGGTCGGGGTTGCCGTTTTTGTAAGACGTAAAAACAATTTCCTTGCGCACCGGTGAAAAATCGGGATCCAGCACCAGCGAGCGGTGATCGGTGAGACGCAGGGGATTAGCGCCATCCACATCCATCAAGTAGAGTTCTTTCCGGCCCGTGCGTG
>JAACTI010000026.1 GCA_009993495.1 Deltaproteobacteria bacterium
TCCGAACCAACCCCGCACACGGGGCAAACTTCGGGCGGAGTGTCGCCCGTATGCAGATAACCACAAACTGAACAACGCCAACGTTTCAGCATAAAACCTCCCGTCAGGTAGAATTTGACTCCCCTGGGGGAATCCCTATAATCGTAAAATAAATTTTTACGTCAAACAGCTGGCGAGCAGTTTGCCAGTTTCTTCCCTATCCTGCAAGGAGAGAGCTTATCATGAGAGCTGTTTTAATCGATGCATTTGGTGGTGTTGATGTTTTGAAACTGGGCGAAACTGAGTGTCCTGCGCCTAAAAATGACGAGGTGCTGATTAAGGTCGTTGCCACCAGTATCAACCGTCCCGACTTGGTGCAGCGCGAGGGCAAATATCCGCCGCCCCCCGGCGATTCCGAGATCCTCGGTCTGGAGGTTGCGGGCACCATTGCCGAACTTGGCAGTGAGGTCACGGGCTGGAAAGTTGGCGACCGGGTGATGGCCCTGGTTGGCGGTGGCGGGTATGCCGAATATGCGGTGGCCTACGCTTGCCACCTGATGCCCATTCCCGAAAGCATGAGCTACGAAGAAGCCGCCTGCGTCAACGAAAGTTACATCACCGCCTTCCTCAACGTCTTCATGCTCGGCGGGCTGCAAGATGGTCAGACCGCCATCCTCCACGGCGGTGGCGGCGGGGTCAACACCGCGGCCATTCAGCTGGCCAAGGCTCTGACCCCAAAGGCCAAGCTGATTGTCACCGCCCACCCGTCAAAGATGGCACGGGTTAAGGATCTGGGCGTCGATCTGGTCATCGATTTCACCACCACCCCCGACTTCAGCCCGGAAGTCAAGGAATTCACCAACAAGAAGGGGGTCAACCTTATTCTCGACCATGTTGGTGCGAAATATCTCAAACCCAACATGGACAGCCTCGGCTATACTGGCAAGCTGGTGGTGATCGGCATTATCAGCGGCATCAAGGCCGAACTGAATCTGGCGCTGATGATGGTGAAACGCCAACAGATCATCGGCAGTGTCCTGCGCAGCCGCCCGGTGGCGGAAAAGGGTGACATCATCGCCGAATTCACCAGACGCGCCCTGCCGAAATTCGCCGATCGCAGCATTGTGCCGATGATTGAAAAGGTTTTCCCTTTCGAGCAGATACAGGACGCGCATCGCATGATGGAAGAAGACACGCACTTCGGCAAAATTGTCCTCAAAATCAGCTAAGGGGCAAGGATAAGGCCGGAGCAACCGCTTTGCGAACATCTGAGATTTATTTTCCAAGGCTGGACGCTGGAGGACGTTTGATATGTCATTGGAACTCCCCTTAAGTGAGTTTTTTGCTACACAACCGCATCTTGAGTTTGTCGTTTGGATCGGAAGTCGAGCTCTCGGCAGCCCTCAGGTCGACAGCGATTGGGATTTTGCTCTCCAGTGGAATTTCGCCCTGGGTTTTATGGAAAAAATGAGCGCCGGTGAAGAGCTGCGTAATCAGTTGGCAGCCAAGCTCGAGGTGTCCGTGGACAAAATTGATCTTATCGATCTTGTCTCGGCAGGTTTGACTATGCGTGCAGTTGTTGCGGAAGAAGGCGTCATACTCAAGGGTGAAAAATCCATTGCCTGGCAGCATTTTTTACAACGAACCTGGCGTGAACTTGAAGAGCATTATTGGGAGAAAATTTATGCGATTTGATCTCTATCAGGCAGAAAGCTCCCTGATTGCACAGACCCAGTCGTCAATATTGGATGAAGTTCGCGATTCTCTGCTTGCAGGTAAAAACCTGTCGCGACTGGAGCAGAACGGGGTGCTGCATGCTTTTCAGGTTCTGATTGAAAACGCCATAGGTAAAGCCAAGCAGATTCTCAAGGCTGCGGGCAAGCAGGTTCCGCTGTCGGCTTACGACAGTTTTTTACAGATCACTGAACTCGGGGTTATCGGGCCAGATGATCTTTCCAATTGGAATGCGGTCATTGGTTTGCGCAATCGGATCGTTCATGACTATATGAACATCAATATGCCCCAAGTTTTGGAACTGGTGAAAGATGAACGCTACGCCTTCGTCAGGGATTTCCTTATGGCACCCATTGCCGACGAAGGCTGAGATTGGATGATGTCGTGAAATTTTTTTAAACCTTCGGGATTTCCGCCTGCGCGGTAAAGACCGTCTACTCTCCACCTTCAGCCCTGCGCCTTATGTCTCTGCGCAGGGCTGTTTTTGAGGGGAATCTGACTTTGCCAGTGAAATGGGCAAGGATACCCGGAACAGGCTGCCTTTGCCGGGCTGGCTTTCGACTTCGATCAGGCCTTCGTGGGCCTGGACAATACCGTAGGACACCGGTAATCCCAGACCGGTACCCGTCTTTTTGGTGGTGAAAAAGGGGTGAAAAATCTGACTGCGCACCTCTTCGCTCATGCCCATGCCCTCATCCTGAATATCGATCTGGACATAATGATTGTGCCGGCAGCTTGCGACTCGCAGCCGACCGCCGGCAGGCATGGCCTGTAAGGCGTTAACCAGCAAGTTGGTAAAGACCTGGCGCAAACGGTCGGCGTCACCAAAGCAGGCGGGCAGCTCAGCCTGGGGTTCGAAACAAATATTGACCGCGGGGGCGGGAACTTGGTGCCGGAGCTGCGCCAGGGTTTCTTTGAGCATCTGGTTGAGGTTGAAGTGGCCTTTGCGTAAATCCTGCTTACGGGCAAAATCAAGCAGATTACTGGTAATCAGGGAAATGCGTTCAATTTGATCAAGAATTTCAGCGGTTTCGTCACGACCCTCAACCTGATCAGCCATCAATCCCTGTAAAATTTCCGCGTTGCCGCGAATTATCGCCGCTGGATTGTTTATTTCGTGAGCGACTCCCGCCGCCAAAGATCCAATCGCCGCCAGCTTTTCAGCGTGGGCCAGTTCAGCTTCCGTGCGCACCAGTTGTTGATTTTTTTCTTCGAGCAGGCGGGTGCGCTCTACGACTTTCTGTTCAAGATCGCGGTTCAGTTCCGCCAGGGCCTTGTCCTGCTCGGCAAGACGATCATAATAGCGGCGCAAGGTTTTTTCAGCGGCCTTGCGTGCCGTGATATCCGTAAAAGTCAGCACCGCGCCTTCGACCTGCTGTTGATGGTCGTGCATCGGGGTCACCACACAGGAAACCGGCATCCGGCTGTTATCGGCGCGCCACAGGAATTCTTCGTCACTGCGATAGCTGGTGCCGCAGGCAAGGGTTTCGGCAATAAAATCATGGGCACGTCTTTCGGTAGAATTTTTCAGCAGAATTGCGTAGTCTACACCCTTGCATTCGTCGGCCTTTCGGCCCAGGAGTTCCGCCGCCGCCGGGTTGATAAATGTCATCTGTTTCTGTTGATTAACACCGATGACTCCTTCACCCGCTGATGCCAGAATCTGTTCATTCTGACGACGCAGCTGCGCCATTGTCCGCAGTTGCTCGCCCGTCATTTTCGTGATCAGCCCCCCCAGACTGAGAAACCCGGCGAAGGTCAGCAGGCTGAGAAGAAACAGGTCGAGAGCTCCCTGACTAAGGCTGACCTCGGCACTTTGGGCCAGCTCGCGATTGCGTTCTTCGGTCAGCCCGGCGAGCACCGGGTACAAAGCCTCAAGCCGGGTCAGTTCGCGCAGAACTTCGCCCTGCATGCCCGCGCGCTGCCGCATCAGAGTCAAACGGTCTTCGGCCAGGCGATAAAGCCCACCGCGGCCGGGGTGAATGGTTTGATATTCTTCGTAAACGCTGTAACCCACACCGAATAAGCCCTCTTTAAAGGCGTTCAGGGTCGGCGCCGACATTTCCTGCGGTTCCAGGTTGCCGGCACCACGCAGTCGCTGCAGTTCCTGTTCAAGACGTTCGAGGCTGGGCTTGATCTGGTTGTCGCGCAGATCGGCGAGCTGATCAAGGCGTTCTTCTGCAGCCAAAATTTCCACCAGACGCGACAGATCGGCGAGCTCGGAATTGACCGCATTGAGGCTGCGGCGCCACAGCTGCTGCCGTGAACTGAGAAGGTTGTTGGCTAAAGAGGTTTTTTGGGTGCTTGTTGCCTCTCGCCAGCGCCGCAGGCTCAAGGCTTCGTCCAGACGCTGGCGACCTTCAAAAATTTCGATTTCGGCACGCAACTGCTGCAAATCCTGCCGCACCCGTAACAGGCTCTGCTGTCCCTGATCGTCGTACAGCACCGGTCGATAGTTGTCACGCCAGCGCTGGGCACGCCGCCAGATCTGCTGCAGGTTACTGATACTGACGTTCAGATCTTTTTCAAACCCGGCAAGTTCCTCGGCCCAAAAACTATTTTGCAATTCGTCGTGCAACTGGTTTAATTCCGCCAGGGGAAAATCTTCGCCCGCCTCAAAAACTTCCAATTGCAGCAGGCCACTGAACGCCTGCTGCGTTCTACGGCTGAGCTGACGCAATTGCGCCGCCCCCCGATTAAGCTGGGCTTCCTCTTCGGCAAGTTGGCGGCGTTGCTGATTTAATTCATACAGAGTCCAGCCGGTCAGCCCGTTGGTGACCACGCCGGCGAGTAAGCCCACCAGCACCAGACCCCACACCAGCGCGATAATCCGCCGTCCGGGTTGCAGTCCGATCATGGTTCGTCAACTTTCCGCCACTGGCGAAGGGCGTGCTCCCAGGTGGTGCTGACCACCTGACCCTGTTGCAGCATCGTCGGCCAGACGCGGTGGCTGGCCTGATGATCTTCGGGATCGAAATGCAGGGGCAGATTCAACCCGAGGTCGAAGGTTTGCAGCTGTTCCAGACCATCAATCAAACGTTCGCGGGTCAACTCACCCTTCACCCTGGACAAACCCAGCAGCAGAATGCGGGCCGCCAGATAGCCTTCAAGGCTGACAAATCCCGGCGGCGACGGATCAATCTTTGCCAGATCACGGCGATAGTCCTGCACCAGGGGTAGCTGACTGTCTTTGGGGTGCGGCACCACCTGGGTGATAATGACGCCTTCACCGGCGGATCCCAGTTCCCGTGCCAGAGCATCGCTGCCGACAAAGGAAACGTTAAGCAACAGGGCATCAAGGCCAGATTTTTTCGCCAGGCGAATAAATTTGGCGCAGGGGGCATAGGCCCCGACCATAATGACCGCGCGTGGTGGATGTTCGGCCATTAACAGATCGGCGAGGGCATTTTCCACCGCCAGGGTGTTGCGCCGATAACGCACATGCAGCACCTGCTGTTCATCCCTCAGGCCATGCTGTTTAAGGGCTGCGAAGCCGCCGACGTAGCCCGCATCTCCGTAACCGTCGCGCTGGGTAAAAAAGGCGATGTCGCGTGGTTGCAGCCCGCCTTTTTCGATCAGAGCGTCGACCATGGTGGAGATCTCTTCGGCGTAGCTGGCGCGGATATTCATCACATAGCGTTCTGGGGGGCTGCGGCGCAAGCCACCGGCGCCCGAAAAGGGCGCAAAAAACAGGGTGCGGTAGCGGCGAATCAGGGGCAAAGAGGCGATGGCTGTCGGGGTGCCAACATTGCCGATGACCGCCAGTAGGTCGTCGTGATCGAGCAATTGCTGCATATTGGGCGCAGTGCGCGAGGGTTCATAACCATCGTCGAGGCTGATGAGCCGTAAACGGCGCCCGCCCAGCCCACCACCACGGTTGGCAGCTTCGAACCCGGCCAGCACTCCCCGGCGCATTTCCTGCCCCAGTTCGGCCGCCGGGCCGCTAAGAGCAGTGGACATACCAAAGAGCAGGTCGCCCTCCCCCGCTGTCGCCATCGCCGGCGGGGGGAGGGCCCAGACCGCTAAACTTTGACACAGCAACAACCAGAAGAAGACAAAAGCATAGGGGTTCATTCTCCGTCGCCCTTTGGAATCAGTTGATAATCGCGGATCTTTTTATCCAGGGTCTTACGGGTCACCCCCAGCAGTTGCGCTGCCTGGCTCTTCTTCCAGCCGGTTTCTTCGAGGGCCCGGCTCACTTGCAAGCGTTCAGCATCCCGCAGGCTGAAGGAATTCCTTGCGGGCTGAGTCTCAGCCATTGCGGGTAGAGTCACGTTCAATTTGGCGGGCAGGGAATCGAGGGTCAGTAAATTGCCCGGGGTCAGCACCACCGAACGTTCAATGAGATTTTCGAGCTCGCGCACATTGCCCGGCCAGTGGTAGTCTTGAAGGCGGCGCATAAATTTTTCATCCAGCTGTTTCGGTTGCTGGCGAAGCTTGCGCGCAACCTTGAGCAAAAAGTGTTCGACCAGGGGAGCAATATCTTCGCGGCGCTCACGCAAGGGTGGCAATTCCAGGGCGATAACATTGAGACGATAATAAAGATCTTCGCGAAACAAGCCCGCTTGAACCTGAGATTCCAGATCTTTGTTGGTCGCGGCAATGAAGCGCACATTGGCGGTTTTGGTTTGGGTGCTGCCAACCTGCATATATTCGCCCTGTTGCAGCACCCGCAGCAATTTCGCCTGCAAGGCCGGGCTGAGTTCGGCAATTTCATCCAAAAACAGGCTGCCGCCTTCGGCCGCGGCCAGCAAGCCCTGCTGATGGCTGTGCGCACCGGTAAACGCACCCCGGATATGCCCGAAAAGCTGGCTTTCAAGCAAGGGTTCCGTCAGGGCGGCACAGTTGATTGCCAGAAAAGGCGCCTGGCTGCGCGGGCTGTGGCGATGGACGGCGCGGGCGATCATCTCTTTGCCGGTGCCGCTTTCACCCAGAATCAGCAGGGGGGAATCAACGCCGGTCACGCGCATGGCCAGATCGTAAACCGCCTGAAACGCGGGGCTGGCAAACACCACCTCTTCGCTGTCGCTCTGGTGCAGCTGTTGTTTCAAACTGCGATTTTCGGCGAGCAGTTTATGGCGCAACAGGGCTTGTTCGACCACGGCACGCAGCTGTTCTTTGGGGAAGGGCTTGGTGAGATAATTCTGCGCCCCCAGGCGCATGGCTTCGACCGCCGTTTCAATACTCCCCTGGCCGGTCATCATCACCACCGCCAGTTCCGGGCGCAAACTACGTACCCGCCGCAAGGCTTCCAGTCCATCAAACGCCGCCATTTTAATATCGAGGAGGAGGAGATCAGGAGCGGGGCTCGCGGCCTTAAGAGCCGCCAGCAGCTCAACGGGGCCTTCAAAGGTTTGGGTGACGCACCCCCAGCCTTGCAGCATCTTTTTCAAATATCGCAGCATGCCGGGTTCGTCATCGCACAAATAAATGAAACCGTCCATGAGACTCCTGTAAAATTCGGGAAAACAAAATATCATCGGCTTAAAAAATACCCGGTAACTCTCCAGCTCCGGAGCGACAGAGACCCGATCCACGGCGACATCGGACTGCAGGTGGAAGGATGAGAATCACGGCTGTATACATATAACCCAGAAAGCATAAAATAAGGGTAGAATCTATACAACAACTCTTTACGTTGCCGCGATAATTTTTTATGCTACGTCCTTAAGCACCTGTTTTATCGTCGCGTTTTTTAATTTCAGAACGCTGGTATATCTTTTGCGATACACGTGGAATGATGTGAGATGGGGTGGGTTTCCGTTTTTTTTTGCGACGCCCCTATTTTGTTGTTGTTCAGTTTTCAAGCCTGTAAACAAAAGGAGGTTGACACCATGCAGTTGAACCGACGTAGTTTTCTCAAGTATTCCGGCGGGGCGGTGGCCAGTTCGGTCATTGGCCTGGGGCTGGGAACCAATGAGGCCGCCGCCGAGCTTGCCGGCCCCCTGGCGATTCAATACGCCCGGGAGACCACCACCATCTGCCCCTATTGTGCGGTTGGTTGTGGGCTGATCGTCCACTCGCGCGGCAATGAGGTTCTTAATATTGAGGGCGACCCCGATCACCCCATCAACAAGGGAACCCTGTGCAGCAAGGGATCGTCGATTATCCAGCTGCGCGACAACGCTCAACGCATCACCGAGCCCATGTACCGCGCCAAAGGGGCTAAGGAATGGCAGAAGGTCTCCTGGGACTGGGCCCTCGACCAGATTGCCGACCGGGTCAAAGCTGCCCGCGACAGTTCTTTCATCGCAACCAATGCCAAGGGGCAGGTCGTCAATCGCACCGACGCCCTGGCTTCCGTGGGCAGCGCCGCGCTGGATAATGAAGAATGTTATCTGCTGCAGAAGATGTTGCGCAGCTGGGGTCTGGTCTACATTGAACACCAGGCGCGAATATGACACTCCGCCACGGTTGCCAGTTTGGCGACCACCTTTGGCCGCGGCGCTATGACCAACCACTGGATCGACATCCGCAATGCCGATGTGGTGCTGGTGATGGGGTCCAACGCTGCTGAAAATCATCCGATATCTTTCCGTTATGTCCTTGAAGCCAAGGAACACGGCGCCAAAATTCTCAGCGTCGATCCGCGTTTTACCCGCACCAGTGCCCGCTCAGACGTTTACGCGCCCCTGCGCAGCGGCACCGACATCGCCTTTTTGGGTGGCATGATCAAGTACATTGTTGACAACGATCTCTGTCACCGCGAATACCTGCAGCTGCACACCAACGCCACCTTCCTGGTTGACCCGCGCTTTCAGATGCCCGGCGAGCTGGATGGTCTCTTTTCGGGTTATGACCTCGACAAACGCAGTTACGACAAAAGCAGCTGGAGCTTCCAGCGTGACGCAAACGGGGTGCCGAAAACCGATCCGGAGATGCAGGATCCCAACTGCGTGTTCCAATTGCTGAAAAAACATTTTTCACGTTACAGCCTGGAGGTTGTTTCTGATATTACCGGCACCCCAGTTGAAAAACTGAACGAAATTTATCAGGTTTACGGCGCCACCGGCAAAGCGGGCAAGGCGGCAACCATCCTCTACGCCATGGGCTGGACCCAGCACACGGTCGGTACCCAGAATATCCGTACCATGGCAATTATTCAGCTGCTGCTCGGCAATATCGGCGTCGCCGGTGGCGGGGTCAACGCCCTGCGCGGCGAGTCGAATGTCCAAGGTTCAACAGATCATTGCCTGCTGTTCCATATTCTACCCGGCTATCTGCCGACCCCCAAGGCAAGCCTCAAGGATCTGACCACCTACATCGAAAAAACCACCCCCCAGACTCAGGATCCCTTAAGTGCCAACTGGTGGGGGAACCGCGGCAAATACATGACCTCGCTGCTGCGGGCGCATTTCGATACCGGCTTGAGCGCCGCCGATGAGTTTGGTTATCAACTCTTGCCCAAACTGGATGACGGGCAGAATGCCAGCTGGCTGATGCTGTTTGACAAAATGCTGCGCGGCCAGTTCAAGGGCTTTTTTGCCTGGGGTCAAAACCCGGCGTGCAGCGGCAGCAATGCCAACAAGGTGCGCGAGGCCCTGGCCAAACTCGACTGGATGGTCGCGGTCAACCTGTTTGACAATGAAACCGCCTCCTTCTGGAAAGGGCCGAAGATGGATCCGGCTCAAATTGACACCGAGGTGTTTTTCCTGCCGGTGGCGGCCTCTTACGAAAAAGAGGGCAGCGTCACCAACTCGGGACGCTGGGCGCAATGGCGCTATCAAGCGGTTCAGCCCCTGGGCAATAGTCTGCACGATTCCGAACTGATGAATGAGCTGCAACACCGGGTGCGCCAGCGTTACGCCCGCGATGGCGGCGCTTTTCCCGATCCGATTCTGAAACTCAGCTGGAATTACGGCTACAAGGGTTTTGATGGCAAAATTGGTAAAATGGATATTCACGCCGTCGCTAAAGAAATCAACGGTTATTTCCTCGAAGACCGGGAAATTAAGGGCAAGCTCTACAAAAAGGGCGATCTGGTTCCCTCTTTTGCCTTTTTGCAGGCCGACGGCTCGACGCTGTCGGGCAACTGGCTCTACTGCAATAGTTACAACGCCAGCGGTAACAATATGGCCCGCCGCAGCCACAAAGACCCCAGCGGCATCGGGCTTTATCCGGAATGGAGCTGGTGCTGGCCAGTCAACCGGCGCATTCTCTACAACCGTGCTTCGGTCAATGCTGAGGGTGTCCCCTGGGACAAAGAAAAACCCGTCATCTGGTGGAACGGCAACGGCTGGAAAGGCGATGTGCCCGACGGCGGCTGGAAACCCCTGAATCAGGCCGGGACGAAAAAATCCTTCATCATGTTGCCCGACGGCGTCGCGTCCATCTTTGGTGCGGGCATGAAGGAAGGGCCCTTTCCCGAACACTACGAGCCGCTGGAATGTCCGATCGAAAAAAATCCGCTCTCGGGCACCAAGAACAATCCGGCGATGAAACTCTTTTATGAGGGCGAAGAAAAGCTGCCGGAAGATGTCTACTATTCCTGTGACCAGCGCTATCCTTTTGTCGCCACCACTTACCGGGTCACCGAACACTGGCAAACCGGCCTGATGACGCGCAATACTCCCTGGTTGCTGGAATTGCAGCCACGGATGTTTGTTGAAATGAGCCCTGAGCTGGCCGAGGATCGCCGGGTTAAAAATGGCGAAGTCGTTAAAGTCAGCTCCGGGCGCGGCAGTGTCGAAGCGGTTGCGATTGTCACCCGACGTTTCCGACCCTTCAAGGTGCAGGGCACCACCATTCATCAGGTCGGACTGCCCTGGTGCTACGGCTGGAGCACTCCCAATGTCGGCGACAGCGCTAACCTGCTGACCCCCACCGCCGGCGATGCCAACACCATGATTCCTGAAACCAAGGCGTTCATGGTCAATGTCGAAAAAATGAAAGGATGATGACCATGAAACGTAAAGCCTTTCTGATCGATACGACGCGTTGCACCGCCTGTCGCAGTTGTC
Organism: Deltaproteobacteria bacterium; assembly: GCA_009993495.1. GTDB lineage: Bacteria > Desulfobacterota > Desulfuromonadia > Desulfuromonadales > Geopsychrobacteraceae > Geopsychrobacter. The sequence continues at coordinate 10,674 of JAACTI010000026.1, forward strand.
AGGTGGCCTGCAAACAGTGGAATAAATTGACGGCCGAAGACACGGTTAATCGCGGCAGTTACGAAAATCCACCCGATCTGACCCCGCAACTCTACAACCAGATTCATTTTATTGAGCAGGACCGGGGCAAGGACATGCGCTGGCTGTTCATCAATCGCCGCTGTCAGCACTGCGCCGACGCCGGGTGCGTTAAGGTCTGTCCCTCGGCCGGAGCCCTTTATCACACCCCCGACGGCCTGGTGGGCTTCAACCAGGACAAATGCATCGAATGCCATTACTGCGTCAACGGCTGCCCCTTCGATGTGCCCCGTTACGACAGCAAGCAAAAAATCACCAAATGTCACGCCTGTATTGATCGCGTGCAAAACGGTTTACTCCCGGCCTGCGTCAAGGCCTGCCCCACCCAAACCCTGCAATTCGGCGATCGCGAAACCCTGATTGCCGGTGCCAAAGCTGCAGGCAAAAAACTTTACGGCGAAAACGATCTCGGCGGTCTGGGGGTACTCTATGTGTTGGATGACGAACCGGACACCTATCGCCTGCCGAAGAATCCCGCTATTCCGGCCTCGATTTTCTTCTGGAAAGATGTCGTCAAACCCCTGGGTATTCTTGGGTTCTGGGGCGCCGTAGGTGTCGCCGCTCTCCATTATGTGACCGTGGGACCCAAACGGATTGAAGATGAGCCCGAAGACAAATCGCCCAAGGGAGGTGAGTAATCATGACGCAATATGTTGAACGATTTAATGCTCTCGACCGTGTTCTCCACTGGATTGTGGCGATAACCTTTTTTCTGCTGCTGCTGTCGGGCATCGGTCTCTTTGCCCACACCTTTTTCGGCTATTTCCGCCTGTTTGGCGGTCCACATCAAGGCATCATGGTGCACAAATGGGCGGGAATTGTGTTTTTCATCAGTTCGGTGTTGTTATTTTTGCGCCACCTGGGTGAAACCTGGCGTTTCGATGCCGATGACCGCCGTTGGATTGTCAAAGCTGGGGGGTATCTGTCGCGTAAAAAGCAGGGAATTCCCCAGGGAAAATTTAATGCCGGCCAAAAACTTTTCGGTCTATTTGCCGGCCTGGCAACAATCGTTATGGGCCTCACCGGCTATATTATCTGGGATCCAACCGCCTTTACCCGCGAACTGACCCAATTTTCCCTGATGCTTCACGGCGCCTTTTTCACCCTGTTTATGATTGCCATGGTGGTGCACGTTTATCTGGCAACCATGGGCAATCCCGGCACCCTCGAAGGTATGCTTTGGGGCCATGTTACTAAGGCTTGGGCCAAAAAGCATGCGAGCAAATGGTACGCAAAAATGGTGAAAAGCTGATGGCGTTTTCGGGAGTGTTTTGAGATGCGGCGTCACGCGCTAACTTTTTTTTGCTGGCTGCTGCTAAGTCTGCTCCTGATGGCGGCCGGGCCGGTGCAGGTTCCCCTCGACGGGGCACCGGCCCTCGGTCCGGCCGACGCACCGGTGGTGATGGTCGAATTTATCGATTTCCAGTGACCCCATTGTCAGGCGGTCGGTCCGATCGTCAAACAACTGATGCACGAATACCAGGGCCGGTTGCGGCTGGTGATCAAACACTATCCTTATCGCTATCGCGATTATTCGGCCCTTGCTGCTCAAGCGTCCGAAGCCGCACGGGCTCAGGGAAAATTCTGGGAGATGCACGACTTAATGCTGAGCCGTAAACAACTCGATCGTAGCAGTCTGGCTGCTTATGCCCGCGAACTTAATCTGGATGTAACCCGTTTTCTGCGCGAGCTTGACAGCCAGATGTACCTGCCGCAGATCAAAGCTGATTTTGCCCTGGCACGACAGCTCGACTTCTTTCAAACCCCGACTTTTGTCATCAATGGCCGGGTGCTGGTGGGAGAGCGGCCGATTGAGATGTTTCGCCAATTGATTGATCAAGCCCTGGCCGAGGTTGCCCCCCAATGAATTGTTTTTATAGATGCCTAAGTCATATTCTCTGGCGCAAAAGTTACGGCACAAAATATGTGGTTGTCGGGCTGCTGATCCTGATGCCCTGTTGGGCGTTAGCCGCACGCACGACTGGCCCCGAGCCCCTGCCCCAACTGCAACCCCCCAGGGCGGAAGAGGTTGCCCTGGGGAAAATGCTGTTTTTTGATCGACGACTGTCCGGGGATGGCACCATGAGTTGTGCCGTTTGTCATCTTCCCGATCTGGCGTTCGGCGACGGACGCCCTATCTCGGGCGCTTACCCGACCAATAAACACTGGCGCAACACCCCCACCCTGATCAACGCCGTTTTCCTCGACAGTTTTTTCTGGGATGGACGGAGTGACAGTCTGCTCCACCAACTGGCGGCGCCCCTGGCGGCGCCCTTTGAAATGAACGCCAACCTCGATTTTATCAGCGCCAAACTGGCGGAAATAGACGGCTACCGCAAAGCCTTCGACCAGGCCTATGGGCACGAGGTTGCGCCCGCCCTGATTTTGCAGGCCTTGGCGGCCTTTGAACAGACCTTGATCAGTCGCGACAGCCCTTACGACCGCGAGCTGGCGGGGGATACTGCGGCGCTCAGCCCCCTGGCCCGCGCCGGTAAAGAGCTATTTTTCAGCGCTCGGGCAGGGTGCAGCCAGTGTCATAACGGCCCTTTGCTCAGCGATCAAAAATTTTATCATTTAGGCATTCCCGAACCCGAAATTTTGGTTCAAGATCCCCAACACCGGGCCACCCGACGCTTCATGTTGCAAAACCACGGGCTCCCCATGGGAGATAGGGATCCTGGCCGGGAGCTGGTAACCCGCAACCCCGCCGAGAGGGGGGCCTTTCGCACCCCGCCCTTGCGACTGGTGGCGCAGACCGGGCCCTACATGCATAATGGCAGTTTCGCGAGCCTGGGCGAGGTCATCGATTTTTTCAGCGCCGGCACAAGCAACCCCGGCAACCCGCTCTTGGCGGCGCGCCATTTCAATGAGGCTGAAAAGACAGCCTTGCTCGCTTTCCTCGCCAGCCTGTCCGGCACCCTGCCCGCAGTGAAGCGTCCCCCCTTACCTGGAGACCCATAAATGTTCGCATCCCAGCTAGAAAGTTTGACCGAACTCGCGGCCCGCAAACCGGCCCTGAAGGATATCTGTTGCTTCCATACCGACCTCTATCGGCTGTGGCAGACAACCCCCGCATTTGTCCAGCTGAACCAGGATCCGACAATGATTTCGCGGCGTCAGCATGAGGGATTTCCGCTGATAAGTGGCATGATGCTGGAGATTGATCGCGTGAAGGCCGCGCACTTTGTCGGTGAATTGCTGGCTCTGATGGCGACCCACGGTCAGCAGGGTCAAAACGAAATTCAGCGTCTGCAGCAGAGTCTTGAGGCTGGCCAGCTTCATTTGAGCCAATTATTAGTGGCGGCCCTCGATCGCAACCGTCAGCCCATCTGTGAAAAAGCCGCCGAGTTAGAAATTCAGGCCGCTCTTTTAGAATATTGTTTGACCCTGACCCTGTCCGGGGCTCTGCCCCAGTGCCGAGCTCAGGCGCAAATTCAGATCTTTGAAAACTGGCAGCAGGGCTATTGTCCCTTCTGCGGCGGCTTGCCTTCCATTGCCACCTTAAGTGGCGAAGAGGGCAAAAAAACCCTGCATTGCAGCCTCTGTGGTTGTGATTGGGAGTTTCAGCGTTTAACCTGTATTCACTGTGGCAATACCGACCACGAAACCCTGGCCTACTTTACCGCTGAAGGCGAGCCGGGCTACCGGGTTGACATCTGTCGCAAATGCTGCGGCTATCTCAAGGTGGTCGACAATCGTCAGCAGCAAACCGACCTGTTACTGGATGTTGCCGATATCGCCTCATTGCCCCTTGATTTTCTCGCCGCCAAAGAAGGCTTCAGTCGGGGCAAGAAAGAAAACCCCGATCACGCCAAAGGACACTGAGTATGGTTCAGCAGCCCCGGGTGATTCATCGCTATCACAATGGCGAACTTCAGGCGAGCTCACGTTTACTGGTGGCCGAGTTCCCATTGAAACTGAGCGTCAACCAGCGCGCCCTGGCAACCCTGATCGCCTCCCCCCATCAGCTGAACTTTTTAGTGCTCGGGTTTCTGCGCCTGCAAGGTTTTATTCGTCAGCTGGATGACATCCGCTATTTGGGGGTTTGTGCCGAACAGGGAGAAGCGCGGGTCGATATCCGAGGTGAAATTCCTGCCAACCTGCACCCCACCCTGACCTCGGGGTGTGGCACCGGCATCAGTTTCGATCTCAGCACCCTCGGCAAGCCCCGTCAGCCCCAGGCTCAGGTCTTCGCCGCCGAAGCCGTAATCGAACTCATGCGCCAACTGGCCTCACGCGCCGAACTTTACGGCCGGCATGGCGGGTTACACTCTGCCGCCGTCGGCACTAACCAGGGGTTACTGCTGTTTGCCGAAGACCTGGGACGTCACAACACCCTCGACCGCATTGCCGGGGAAGCGCTCTTCAAGGGGATCGATCTCAGCGGCAGCATGCTGGTCAGTTCGGGGCGCA
>JAACTI010000069.1 GCA_009993495.1 Deltaproteobacteria bacterium
TCGGCGACCACCTGCGCCGCCGCCGTTTTGCGCTTGGATTGTACCAGAAAGATGTCGCGGCACAGATTGGCGTAACAACCTCCACCATTTGGAACTGGGAAAATGGCTGGTCGTCGATCACATTGGGCTGCATGCCGAAAGTCATCGAATTCCTCGGCTACAACCCGATCCCCTGCCCAGAAGACCTGATACAGAGGCTGGCTTGGCACAAGCGGGTCAAAGGGCTGTCTTTGGAACAGCTTGGGGCCGAAATGAACCGTGACCCCGAGCAACTATCCGACTGGTTGAGTGGCCGACACACGCCGTGTCGGCAAAATCGGGAGGAAATTGAGCTTTTCCTGGGAGGGTTTTCGATGGACTCGTAAGGACGGCTCTGTTTCATATTGCGATCTCCGACCTGCCCCGGTGTCCGGAATTGTTTTTATCATTGCTCGCGTCCCTGCCAGGGATCCCCCGGCAGAAGCGCGATTAGCCTGTCCATAACCTCGTCGAAGGCTAGATCAAAATCCCAGTTGCTATCGGTTGTCAGCAGCGGCTCGATGTCACGGGTAAACTGTGGGTCTGCTTTCTTCTCGAGCAGGTTCTGTTCAAACAACGCCCGGCTGATCTGGTGTCCGCCATGCTCCATGTAGTACAGAAAAGACGCCACTACTCGCACTGAATCGGGCGACGGGCTCCCTTGAATGAAGGCATACCAGAGGTCAAAAAGATCCCGACCCTTTTTACGCTGGTAGAGGGCCCGGAGTTTGGTTCCCAACAATTCATCAAGGGAGTAGGTCAAAATCTCGGACTTCCCGCTGAACCAGCGCGATTCGACGGCGAATGGATGCCGCTCAAAACCGTGGTGAGTGAAATGCTCGCGAGAGTTGATCTCCACTTTGAGCCGCAAGGGCAGGCCATCTTCTGAATCAAAGCGATAAACCAGAGTCACGCGCCCTTCGCTTCGGCTGCGCTTTGGGATTCCCAGCCACGGATCGAGGCTTTCCCTCAATGCGTCCAGCACCGGTCCTATCGGTCCGGCCTTGACCTGAACGAGGTCGATATCTTCGGAATAGCGCACCGGAGGCAGATGCAGTTTGAACAGCGCCGTGCCGCCCCGAAAGGCGAGGTTTTCAGCCAGAAGAGGGAGCTTGAACATCTCGACCAGCGCCCGGCAGATAATCAAGTCCTGCTCCACCTGTGACGGTTGCAGCCATGGAGCATTCTGCCGCCACGCCGTGATATAGGCCCGTGGGATCAAATCTCGGTCTCCACTTCGGTATTGATAAAGACCCGCCAGCGGCTGTCGGTCTTCGCCCCCTTGATCTTTGCCGCTGGCAGCAAGGGGGTTGGAACCGGCTGCTTGTTGTCAACGTATTTGGCCAGAGGCAGAGTGATGTGCGAGGCTCCGACCAGATCCAGCAGATAACCCAGTCTTTGCGCCCAGGCGATAGGGGACAAGCCGGCTTCAGCAACCAGCTGCCGGGCGTCGACTTTCTCGGCGAGGTCAGCCAGGACGGTGGCAACGTTGTCCAGCCAGCCACAATGTTTGAAATAACCGACGAGATCGAAGGCGGTTGCCTCCGGGGATGAAAGCTTCAGGATGCCGGCAGGCGTATTTCGCGGTTGCACCGGAATAGCCTCGGCGTTTTTCCGGACAACAAATTCAACCTTGACCCTGCCGCATTCAATCGCACGACGGGGCCTGGCTACCACAACCTGAAAAACCTGGGGGCGATGGTGCGCTGCGCCATGGTACTCGGCCGCGCTCAAAAGCCCGGCGTAGTAGACCTCACCCAAGTGATCCATTAGATCGGGGATGAACTGCTCCGCCGGGAGGCAGCCCAGTGAGCGGTATTCAGGGGGAAGAACCACATAGAACCCGCGCTGGGGCATGGCGATGTCGCCCTTCTTGAGCGAGCGCCGGATGGCGGATCGGAGCGCCACCGGGGAAGAGCCCACCCTTTGTCTCAGTTCCTCGAAACTGAAACAAGACCGGCCCTCGGCAGCGAATTTTGAGATCGTCTCGGAGAACATGGAGCACCTATATGTATTGTTTGCAAAAACTAGCACTTTTCGGCACAATATGCAAACAATACATATAGATAGAACGCGTCCGGCCCATGCAGGAATAATTTTCGACTCATGAGCTTGAAATAACCGGTGTTGCCGTACAGACGCTCAGCTATTCTTGCCCCCTTTGCGCTCACAGCATCGCTTCCAGGTAGGGTCGCATCACCTTCTCCACCCGGCATACGCTGGTGCGGCCAAGCAACTTGTTCAGTTTGAACTTTCTTTTGGGGTTTGTAGCGTTTTAGATCTTCCAGAACCACATCAATGTCGGCTGAAAACCTGGCTGATCACCAACAATCCATCCCTGCACGACCAGCTAGGCCGCCGCGTCCCTGTTTTACCCCGCCGCCCGCGCCACCTCTTCCACCCAGGCCTGCCGCAGCGACAGGTGGCGCAGGAATTCGGCGGCATACAGGAACTGGTCTGATGGAACCGGCACATTGAGCTGTTCTTCGCCCCGCTGCACCGCAAGCGCATAACCGCTCTTGTCGTTACGTGTCCAGCACTCGACCTTCAGACGTGTCTGGACTTCACCCTCGGGGCCGCTGAAGGTGTGGTTGAGACTTTCCTGGCCGCCGTCTTTGGCTATCCGCTGGATTTTACGGTACAGGGCGAAGGCTTCCGCCGGTTCGAGGATGAAGCGGATGGCGCTGCTGCCGCTTTCGAGGCGGAAGAAGCGCAGCAGGATGCGCCCTTCGGTCGGTTTACCTGCGCTGCGGCGCTCGTGGGGCGTGATGGCGACCCCGGCGTGCCGGGCGTAGATGGTGATCTGGGGAATCTTGTGCATAAAATACCCTCCGATGTGGTTGTTTTAAGACGGAACGGGGATAGTTTTACCCCAGTTTGCGATCCAAGCCGCGATACTGAATGGCTTCGGCTAAATGCAAGGTTTGGATCTGTGGGCTGCCAGCGAGATCGGCGATGGTTCTGGCCAGTTTGAGAATACGGGTGAAGCTGCGCGCCGAGAGGCCGAGCTTGTCGGTGACCTGTTCGAGCAATTTATCCCCCTGTGCATCGAGTTTGCAGAAGCGCCGGATATGGCGGGCCTGCATCTGGCTGTTGGCATGGAGGCCGAAGGCGGCGAGGCGCTCATGTTGAACTTGACGCGCCAGGTTGACGCGCTGGCGGATGGTCGCACTGTTTTCCACTGGGGCGGTGCCGGTGAGATCTTTGTGCGGCACCCGCGGGACTTCGATGTGCAGGTCAATGCGATCGAGCAGCGGCCCCGACAAGCGGCTGCGGTAGCGTTGAACCATGACCGGAGTACAGACGCAATCATGCTGAGGGTCGGACAGATAGCCGCAGGGACAGGGGTTCATGGCCGCGACCAGCATAAAGCGCGCCGGATAGGTGAGGCTGAGGGCGGCGCGACTGATGGAGACCTGGCCATCTTCCAGGGGTTGGCGCAGCATTTCGAGGACATTTTTCTTGAATTCGGGGAACTCGTCTAAAAATAAAATCCCCCGGTGAGCAAGGCTGACTTCGCCGGGGCGGGGGTAGCTGCCGCCGCCGATGAGTCCGGCGTCGGAGATGCTGTGGTGGGGCGAACGGAAGGGGCGGCGCCGCACCAGGGCGTCGTGGTTGGAAAGCAATCCGGCGACGGAATGAATTTTGGTGGTTTCGAGGGCCTCCTCGAAGGTGAAGTCGGGCAAAATGGTCGACAGGCGGCGGGCGAGCATGGTTTTACCGCTGCCGGGCGGACCGGACATGAGAATGTTGTGGGAACCGGCGGCGGCGACTTCGAGGGCGCGCTTGACCTGCTCCTGACCACGAACTTCGGCAAAATCGTCTTCGCCTTGACCGGTGCTGAGGGGGGCCAGATCAACCTCCTGGGTGAAGGGTGCCAGGCTGATTTCACCGTTGATCAGGGCCACAACCTGCCCCAGGTCGCGCACGGCGAAGATCTGCGGCCCTTTGGCGACGGCACCCTCGGCAGCGTTGTCTTCGGGGAGAATCAAGGC
>JAACTI010000586.1 GCA_009993495.1 Deltaproteobacteria bacterium
CAAGGCGAAAATTCATGACGCCCAACTGCACTTCAGCGACAAGTTTGTCGGCGGCGGGTTCAACGAAAGAGTCCATCAATTGAATCTGGAATTGAAAGATTTTTCGACCCTGCCCCAGGCGCAAACCCGCGTGCGCTTCGACTTTGAGACTGAGCGTGAATTCAGTGCCGAACTGCGAGGCCAACTGGGGCTTAATCCGCCCCAGGCTCGACTTAAACTATTGACCAACCATCTCGACTTCAAGCCGCTTTTTCCCTATCTGCAAAGCTACTTGAGCGCGCCCATCGAGGGACGTTTGAATCTGGCCACTGATCTTGAATATACCCCCCAGGGCAATCTGCGGCTCAGCCACAGCCAATTGGCCTTGCATCAATTGAAACTGCCTTTTGGGGGTGAGGATCAGTTTGCCCTGAGGTCTTTCATGTTAACGGGCGGGCGTTTCGATCTGGATCAAAAGCGGATTGATCTGGGATCCATCACCCTCAAAGAGGGCCACTTCAGTGCGACCCGACTGGCCAACGGAGAATTTTCGCCCCTGGCGTTAGTGCGTCTGCCGACGGCTGCTGAAAACCCGGCCCCACCGCCACCGCCAACCGCAGCGGCCCATCCGTCCGACGCTTGGGATGTCACCATGGACAAGCTCGCCCTCGCGCAATTTCAGCTGCGCCTGCGTGATGCCCAAGGGGCCGCCAAACCTTCGCTTGTCTTCGAACAGGTGCAACTGACATTGGAAAACTTCAGCTACCCCCAATCGAACCAGAGCCCGTTAAGTTTGAGCGGTCACCTGGGCACCCGCGGAACTTTTGCCGTGAATGGCAGCCTGGCCCATTCTCCCCTGCAGCTGCGTGCCGACACCCAGGTCAAGGCTTTGCCCCTGGCGGCATTCAGTGACTTTTTGCCCGCGAAAATGCACCTGCGGTTGAAAGATGGTCAACTGCACAGCAAGCTGGAACTGCGCCTCGAACAGACCCCCAGCCAGCTCACCGGCAGTTTTGCCGGTGGGCTGAATATCAGCCGGTTTGATTTACGTGACACGTCCAGTGATGACCCCCTTCTGGCCTGGGAAAGTCTGGGTCTCGATGGCATCAGGGGCAGCCTTGCCCCCTTTGCCTTACGGGTGAAAAATGTTGCCCTCAGCAACTA
>JAACTI010000197.1 GCA_009993495.1 Deltaproteobacteria bacterium
AGTAACAAATTCAAGCCGCACGGTATTCCCAAAAATCCTCCCATCGATTGCTGAAGAAACAACACCGCAGGGAAATAATATGGTTGGCGCCCTCGACGGACCAGTGCATACCGGATTGTTTTAGTCTTTGACCGATAACCGAGCGGCAACCAGCCTCTAACACACCGGAGCCGACAAAGAATCCCCTTCTCCTGAAGACGTTATATCTCATTCGTTCTTTGTTCTTCTCAAAATAATTGATGGTCTTTTCACATATCGCCCTGTAACATTCTGAAGAGGGCGATAATTGTCTAATTGCTTCGATAACCTTCTCAACTTGACCATTGTCCAGCTCTTTGCGTCGTCTGTCAGCCCATTTGCGCAGCTTCTTTTTATTATGATCCAGTGCAGCTCTCCCAGCATTCCAGTAATGCTCCCGTGCATGGTAAAGATCAATAATCTGGATTGCACCAGGAAAAGCCTCATCTGCAATATTCCATATCCATGAAGCTCCATCGCCTAATACTGCAACCTCTTTCGCCCTGTCTACCCCACGCCGCTTTGCTTCCGCATATATTCGCTTCCCAAAATCCTCTGCTGTTTCGATTGCCCCCACATAACTCGTTGATCCTTCATCCCTGACAGGCCGCCCTTTTTCATCAAGGCCGGTCTGGGTGAACACACAGCCCAGTTTCGCCTCACGTGTCTTCGCCTGTCCATCTTCCGCTTTTCCCTGTCTGCCAAGCAGGTCTTTTTTGACCATCGGAACGCCCGTGCCGTCCATGCATACATACATCTTCGGGACTGACTTTATCTGGATTATCTTCTCCGATAACGCCTCAGAGGCTTGTTTGTCGAAAAACTCTTCCGCCTGACCGCCAATCCTATTGCACGTTCTTTCTATTTCTTTGGCGGTAATATCGAGGCCTGCCATTTCCTTTATATCCTCATGTCCAAGACCAAAGGCCCGATATGTGCCGACTCTGGCCATTATTCTTCTGACCCCGGGACTGAAGGACGTACATTCTATATCCAGATCCTTGTCTTTCGGACACATGCCGCTGCCACAGCAACGGTCATAATAATAAGCACGGGTTACATCCACTTTGCCCAATACCGTCATAACTTCTTTTTCCCGATATTCCAAAAACTCATAGGTGTGCCCACTATCGCACGGAATGCTTTTGCCTTTATAACCGCTGTTGTCTGAATTGAGGAGAGTTTCGAGCATAAGTCCCCCAATGCTGTGCATAGATGAGCGAATACACATCTCAAGGGATTCCATATCGATCCGCCCCTCTTTCCCTACCATTGTGACTATTCGGTCCACTTCTTCTTGTATCTCCCCGCAAAGCGCCTTTGTAAGTTTTTTTTAAATTCTTCCAGTTCAGTGTCATCTCCAACACCAACTTCCGGTAAGGGAGTAAGATCACTCAGCTTTTCACTGGCTGTAATAATCTCATTACAAAGACGCTGAAAGGTTCGGTAGTTGTCGTTTTCCTCTATATATTTCTGCAGTTCTGGGCCGACCTTGAGTTGCTTGGTATAGCTTTTACCCTTGATCGTCGTACTCCATAGGAATTGTGGCCCATGACCGGGGTGGCCTTTCTTTGTGCACACACAATTTTTCTTTCCGCATTTCCGGTAGTTTATTGAGATCGTGCCGCGCCTGAAGTTGCCTGCCTTCGCCAACTCCTCGAATAACGACTTTCTTTGTTCCAGAAGTTTCTCTACGCTCTCTGTCATAACGCCTCCTCCTTATCTGATAGCTCACATACTAACAGATTATAGCGCAAAAAAATACTTCTCGCAACTCCTCTCACATTTTTGACGCAGACCCATAAACCCTGATCCGCCATCAAAAAAGATAAAAAACCTCGTTGGTCCCGTAGTGACGGGATGTTAGAATAGTTTTGACACAAACAAACTAACACCAACGAGGTGAAGATATTATGACACAGAAAGCGCTTCCGTATGAATACGAAATAGAAGGTAGCAAAGTTGGGATGACCTGTCTGGGAGGCTTGCCGACGTATTTGGATCTTGCGGCGTCGGTGGGACTGCTGAGCTCGATAGACAAGCATCTGAAGATACGGACAGGGGATCAGGGTTGGACAGACCGACAGATAATACTGTCGCTGATGCTATTGAATCTTGTGGGTGGTGATTGCGTGGATGATATGGATAAGCTGGAGGCCGATGAAGGGTTCTGTAGGATACTTCGCAAGGTGGAAGCACATGGTCTGACGCGAAAGGAGCGGCGGGTGCTGAAGAAGCGCTGGCGTAAGGGGCGGAGCCGGACGCTGCCGTCGGCCTCTGCGATATTCCGGTATTTATCTGAATTTCATGATGAGGAGCAAGAGGAACTACGTGAGAAAGGGAAAGCATTTATTCCAGCGGCGAACGAGCATCTGAGGGCGCTTGGCCTGATCAACGGGGATATGATGGGATTCGAACCTGTCAAGGAGGGGGAAGAGACGGCGACGCTGGATATGGATGCGACATTATCGGCTACGCTGAAGAGGAGCGCGTTATTCAGCTACAAAGGACAGCAGGCATATCAACCGATCAATACATACTGGTATGAGAGGGGACTAATACTGCATACGGAGTTTCGTGACGGCAACGTGCCTGCCGGATACGAACAGCTTCGGGTATTGAAGGAGGCTATTGGATATCTCCCGGCGGAAGTAAAAAAAGTTCGTATACGCTCGGACACTGCCGGATATCAGCATGACTTTATGCGGTACTGTGACCTTGAGGACAACAAGCGATTTGGGCGGATAGAGTTTGCAATCGGCTGCGATGTTACGCCGGAGTTTCGCAAGGCCGTGGCAGAAGTTGCCGAGGGAGAGTGGAGGCCGCTTTATCGAGAGGTCAACGGAAAGTTGCAGGAGACGGAGCGGCACTGGGCGGAGGTCTGTTTTGTGCCAAACAAGATAGGCCATAGCAAGAAGGGGTCTGAGTATCGGTATCTTGCGACCCGTGAAGAGCTTAAACAGGCGGAGTTGCCCGGCATCGAGAAAGGTGACAACGAGTATCTTTTCCCGGTTATGCGGATGAAGGATCAACGGTACAAGGTCTTTGGGATTGTGACGAACATGGAGTGGGCAGGCGAAGTTCTTATCCCCTGGCTGTATCAGCGCTGTGGCAAGAGTGAAGAAGCCCATGCGGTGATGAAGAATGATTTTGCTGGTGGTCGGTTTCCATCGGAAGACTTTGGAGAAAATGCAGCATGGTGGTGGATCATGATCCTGGCATATAACCTCAATGTCCTGATGAAGCGGCTGGTGCTGGGTGAGTCGTGGGTAGAAAAGAGGATGAAGGCGATACGTTTCAGCCTTATAAATATAGCGGCACGGGTCATTGAACGCTCCCGCCGGATATGGGTGAGGATATCGGGGAGCCATCCCTCAAGTGCTCTGTTGATCGATATGCGTCGAAAGATATGGCAGCTGGCAGCATCTGGATGAGCGAAGAAGGAGGCTCCGACACTTATAGAAACGCCACAATTAGCAGTTAACGGATAGGTGCGCCTCGATGCGGTATTTTACGGACCTTCTCATACCCGCGCAGGGTGGTTTTCATCAAGCCTGGCGCTTCCTTCGCTGAAAGCGAGGCCCTATTCTCCGCAAAAATCCGTAATCAGATGGTATGTCTCAGTTTGATGGTGGATTCTGGGAGCTAAATTGAGTTTATATAGGTACTTATGGTATAAAAAAATGGAAAACTTTGTTGAGAAAGGGATGGGAGGATGAATTTGCAGGGAAGAACGAAGTGGTTCGGAGCGGTCATAACATT
>JAACTI010000198.1 GCA_009993495.1 Deltaproteobacteria bacterium
CGCAGGTGTAACTCCTGCATCATAGGATCGCTTGGAAACTCACTTAGAACTTCTTTTATAAGTTCTTTTATTTGTCTTGTGGTCAAACCCGAATTCTTGACTAATGCCTCAACATCGAATGAATAATTCATCACCGGCATCCTTCCCTTTTAAAATTCTGGTGGAGCAATAATTTCGATTAGGTATTGTCCCCGGAATCTATCCCATCGATTTTTAGGCCACCCTTTGGATTTCTTTTCCCTCATACTCCGGAAACATGATGATGGCAGGATGGACATCAAAGGCTTTTGCGATCTGCTCCACACGTTTTTTGCCGATTTCCACCTTGCCGTTTTCCAAGAGGCTGATATTGGTTGCGCTGATGCCGGAGCGCCTGGCAAGTTCCGCCTGGGTCCAGCCTTTCAGTTCCCGAAGCATCCGAATGACCTCACCGGTCGTCAGTTTTGCATGAGGTTTTGCCGGTACAAATTCAGCACGCTTACGAGCTTTCATATGTTCTCCTAATAGTTGTGCGGCGTTATTTCCAAAACAAGAACCGTGACTATTTCCCTCTTCACGGTATAGATGACCCTGTATTGCAGACTCAGACGCGAAGACCGCTGCTCCCCTCGCTTCCCTTTCAGCTTCTCGTCGTGGAACCAAGGGAAGGCTCTCAACTTTTCTGGCCCATGCCTGAATACAATGTCCTTCCACAGCTCGTATTTCTTAACAACCGCCGGTGGAAGCCCGCGGCAGATTTTTGCAATCTCTCGATGCTCTTTTATGCGCCACATTACGGTTTATAATAACTTATTAAATGTGATAAGTCAAGTCTTCTGTTATTTGCTGTAATAATGGGCGCTGTCCCTATTAAGAGTTGTCAATGTGATAAGTCAAGTCTTCTGTTATTTGCTGTAATAATGGGCGCTGTCCCTATTAAGAGTTCTGTCCCTATTAAGAGTTCCCTATTAAGAGTTCAAAAGGCTCCAAAAGGCTTCGGACCCCAAAAGGCTTCCGCATTTCCGGGATGAGGTGTTGGGCCTGGCAGAGGTGCAGTATGATCATCGGAATGCGTAATCGGCTTGTTCACGGGTATGATGTAATAGACTTCGATTTGCTGTGGGACACGGTGACGGACGACCTGCCGCCACTAATCGCGGCGCTGCAAGAGATCGTGAGGAAAAAGGAATAGCGCCGGTGGTGGGGAATAAACAAGGAGGAACAAATAAGGACCATTTAAATAACGGTCGCTGTCCCCCTTTTACCTGAACCATCAGAGCTCTTCTCTCTGGGGCTCAATCGGGACTTCCTCAAAACACGGAACGTCGACTCCGCTGATAAAGACACGCCGAAAAGCTCTTACGGGGATTGGCCCCAGGTATGCAGCTTCGATCTTAGGCATGATAGTGTGCCCATACGCTTTGTCTTGATGCCATCTCTTGAGAAGTGTTTCTGCACTTACGAAATGATCAGCAATCGTATGACGGTCTATCTCGATCCATACAGAAATGCCCCAACAATGCCTGTATGGTACGAATTCCTGCCAAGTGGATAACGGATACTTTGCACTATAGCTTTCGGGCTCAAAGCCATAAAAATCGAACAGACTCACCCCACCGAGAGTGCGTACGTATGGATAGTATTCGGGGCCTCCACCCGTTTTCCACCTCTCACAATCTGGAATAGGAGGGTTTGGCAGAATCAATCCCGCCTCCAGAATCTTCTGATAGCGATCGGGGTGTGTTGCGTGCCATAAGAGCCCGTGAAGCACGTTTGGAAATTCTGTTTCGTCAGTCATCGTTGATCTTTTGGGAGGCGTAACGCTCCGCGTGAGCCGAGCCGCCACAAGACATCAGGAAACAGTACGCCGTCTTCGGCGTCGGCTCCACGCGGTTGTTGGGCTCCCAGACTGCCTTAGATGCCACGATAAATCTCTTCTAAGACTTCTCGCAAAGACGCCACCTCTGCTGGAGAGAAGACCACTAACTTATAGACTCGGTCTGCGGGCGAATCTGGCCCTCCGAAACTCAACAACCAAGAGTCAAAGGTGAGCGTCAGAACCGGTGCCTCATTTTCTTTACGTTCTACATTGAGGATTAGCCGATCATCTTTGGCGCTTTCACCAAGGCGTTTTAGTTTGATATCCGTTCTGTATAGCCAACCAATGGCGCTACTGCGCTCCGACGAAGATTGCCTAACGATAGATTGATAGTTATTGATTGCATCAATTACCATTTCCAATTGCTCGCGAGACAGGGCGAATCGATATGTATCAAGATTTACTCGAAGTTGAATTAGTGCGTAGTCAGACTCGCGAATTCTCTGTTTCCATACAGACAAGGTCGACGACACTGGTTGCGCTTCTTTGCCCCAATTTTCAACAATACCGCTTACCTCTTTCGGAGAAGATCGAAGATATTCGGGAGATTCCAGAGTGGATGCGCATCCGGCTATCACCATAGCCAAGGCAAACCCAACAAGCGACTTCCTCATTCCTGCCCCCTTTCAATAGCTCAGGTGTGCGCCCTCTGAGGCCCAACTATTGATTATATGGTTTCCAGATAAGACTCATTTTCATTCCCGTTTCCGCATAATACGCACCCGCTACAGTTTTCTAAGCGTCTCGGCAGGACTGCGTACGCCATGACCTCCACGATTCAGAACATGGGTATAGATCATCATGGTTCGCACATCATTCTACCAATTTATAAGTTAGAGTCAATGGCTCTTTCTCTTCAACCCTATCACCCCCACCAACCCTGTACCCAGCAAGATAAGTGAGGTGGGTTCAGGGACCGCCGTGGAACGAACAGCCCAGGCGTAGAGCCTGTCGTCTTTGCCCTTGCCTAAGAGGCGCTGGCGGCCGCCATTGAAAAAGAAGTGCCACACGTAGTCCGGCCAGTCAGCATACTCCGTACCCGACCAGTAGTAGTCGGGTCGCAGGTTGGTAAAGGGACCGGTGTTGGTTAATCCCCAGCCCGGCTGTGCATAATTGCCGGAGGTGTCACTATAGCCCTTATTCCCAAGCTCGTAATAGTACATGTAGGCCATTTCACTCCCTGTGCTGCCAGGATACGCCGATCCGGTGGCGCTGATGTTGTAACCATAATCCGTGGAACCATTATCACTCTGATTATAATTATACGTGTTCCCATTGACAGGCAGGGTCGCGGGCAGCCGCCAGTCGTTGTGGCCGAGATAATTAGCGCTGTTAAGAGATGCGATCCAGTCATTAGCTCGGTACCAGCTCATCATGCCATCTCCAAAAGGATCATAGCCTGATCCTTGAGCAGCGTTTGCATCCTTGAGCCACATAAGCTGTGATCCGTCAATCCGGACCTGGGTCACGGTGCCGTCTAAGTTGTCTATGAGTTGGGCATAAGAATTAACTGTCAGCATGGATACAGACAAACATACAGCAAACAATAGAAATAGTTTTTTCATGACTCCCACTCCTCTTAAATAAAAAATCCCCTTGAAGAATGTGATGATATAAGAACATGCCTAACCTAAATCAGGCAGTAAACGGCAGGTAATACAGAATAATGCTTAATTAATAGCACAGAATCTGGGAAAGTCAATGATAATTAATTTGGCATAGGTTTTTTGGCTAAATAAAAAGTCCTGCCTCTCTACGAGTCATCGACCGAAGAGACAGACTCCAATGCCGCTATGCCGCTGATCCATGCAAGTCATACTGTCTTAATCCACTTGGAATATTTGGGTGAGAGTATAACAAGATGGTTCCTGAACTGCTCTGCAGTATGAAGGCGTAAGAAAGGTAAAAGAAGCCTTGTCACATTTTTGGACGTTGTGGGATTGACCTTTAGCCGAACGACTCCAGAATGTTCTCTCAATGGAAGAATGACCCAATCTCCGAAATGCTCGTCAAGAGTGATAAGGATTCTGTTTTCAGCAATCGCTCTCTCTAAAATCTGCCGGTCATCTGCTCGAGCTTGACCGACTTCTGATGCACGTACAACATTGTGTTTTTCATTGCGTAAGGCCTGGGCTACATCCAGACGAAACATTTGATCCAGATAGAGATTAAGGGATTCAGGCACCGACTACCCTCACCTCAGTGTGTTCGAGAGATGCTCTGGCATAGAGTAAAGCTGCTTGAATATCTTCCTTCTTCAATTCCGGATAGCCGGCAAGCAAAGTATCCCATGTCCCATCTTCTGCTATTTGTTCCAGAATAACGGAAACAGGAATTCGAGTTCCTTTAATCACGGGTCTGCCGTTGCACACTCTGGGATCAAGCTCGATCCGGTCAAGTAAATTCATCTTCTATCCCTTATAATAATCATTCTTTACTTTCAGATTCAACCGAGTATATAAAAGACTATACTCCTATGATTATTTCACGTCAATGGATTTTTAAAAAGGCTTTTGCGATCTGCTCTACCTTAACCATCACTATTTTCCATAAGACAGAAACAACTGGACGTCAGTACTACCCATCCGCATCTGCAATTTTGCGATGTCGCAATTTCTTTCAATGGAATTACGAATAGTATCTTTCCGTAACCTTTTTCCACTTGTTCTGGGTTTTGAGGATGATCTCGATAGGGAAAAATAGACGGAAAAATAGGGACGGAAAAATAGGGACAGCGCCCATTTATTGCTTGACGGAAAAATAGGGACAGCGCCCATTTATTGCTTTCACTTCCGACGGAAAAATAGGGACAGCGCCCATTTATTGCTTTCACTTCCGAGGTCTCCCCCTCGGCATTGCCTGCAACCTT
>JAACTI010000199.1 GCA_009993495.1 Deltaproteobacteria bacterium
TAAATGGCCCAGCTAACCCTGGATAAACTTGAACCCGGCATGAGACTCACCGCCGACGTTTGCGACAAAAAGGGCCGCCTGCTCCTCGCCCGGGGGTGTGAACTTGAATCCCGCCACCTGATTATTTTCCGTACCTGGGGCATCAGCAGTGTCGAGGTTTCGAGCGGCGAAACGCAGATGGATCTCCCCGAGGCAGGCGATGTATCCGTGGCGCAGATCGTCAGAGCCCGTCAGCAGTTGCTGCCCCTTTATCGCCACAATAAGCTTGAAGATCCTCTGATCGCTGCGCTCTTCAAACTGGCGGTTACCCGAAAGGCCAAACATGTTCGTTGAGAAAAACCGCCCCTTAAGCCTCAATGAACTTTTGCGCAAGACCAGCACTATCTGTTCGCTGCCCCTCTTTTACGACCGTCTCAATGAAGCCATCAATCACCCGCGCAGTTCCCTGGCCGATATCGGTAAAATTATCAGTGAGGATCAGGGATTGAGCACGCGTCTGCTGCGGCTGGCTAACAGCCCGATTTTTGGCTACCACGCACGCATCGATTCGATTACCCGTGCCCTGACCCTCATCGGCACGCAGCAACTGCGCGACCTGGCCCTCTCTATTTCGATTATGGGAACCTTTAAGGACATCCCGGAAGATCTCCTCAGCATGCAGTCATTCTGGAAACATTCCATCGCCTGCGGTATTTTTTCGCGCAATCTGGCGATGCTGCGCCGTGAGGTTAACCCTGAGCGTTTCTTCCTGGCCGGTATGCTGCACGATCTGGGCTTGCTGGTCATTGCTACGGTTATGCCGCAATTGAGCAAAACCCTGTTGCAAGAGCGTCAGGATCAACAACAGCTGCTCAGTCTGGTCGAACAGCAGACCCTGGGTTACGACCACGCCACCGTCGGTGGAGCTCTGCTGGAAATGTGGAAAATTCCCCTCAACCTGTCCGAGCCGGTCGCCTGTCACCACAACCCCGACGCGGCGCTAAAATATGCCCTTGAAGCAGCAATTATTCATATCGCCGATATCTTCTGTCATGCCTTTGAACTGGGAGCCGCACCTGGCTGGCCGGTACCGATTCTCAACAAGCCGGCCTGGCAACGTCTGGATATCCGTCTGGCCCAACTGGAACCCCTGCTCGACCAGTCATTTGAACAGATTGATGAAACTCTGGCGATTCTGACCGAGGCGCCATGACGCGCCCCAAAACACCCGTGGCTGCGACTGAACAGATTCTGCGCGAGCGTAATCTGTATCTTGAAGAAGCTAATCGGCAGTATGTGAGCCTGTTGGATACCCTGGCCACCAGTCGTGGTTTTCAGCAGGAACTGGCCCATGCCGAAACCAGCCATGGTATCTACACCGCCACTCTGACCCAGATCGATCGCTTTCTGCCCTTTGAAGCCATCGGCTGTCTGCATGCCGATGCCGATGGCGCTTTTGTTCTCGATGCGACATCCCCCTTCGACGAAACAGCCCGGCTGCAAGAAGAAACCGACAACAGCATCATGAACGGGGCCTTCGCCTGGGCTCTGGATCGCAATCAGCCGATGATAACCCCCAGTCGGCAGGGGGCGTTGATCCTTCTCCACGCAATTTCGACTTACAAAAATGTCTACGGTATGTTTATTGGCCTGTTGCCCCTCGAAACCGAACACCTGGATGCCACCCTGCAGAATGTCTTGACAATTATTTTGTATACCGCGGCCAACGCTCTGGAAAGTCTGGGGTATCGAACGCAGTTACGCCAGCATCTGGCAACCCTCGAAGAGCGGGTCGGCGAGCGTACCGCAGAATTAAGCGCGGCCCTGCAGCGGGCCGAAGGGGCCAATAAAGCGAAGGGGGATTTCCTTGCGACCGTGAGTCATGAAATCCGCACGCCGATGAATGGGGTTGTCGGCATGACCAGTTTGCTGCTGGACAGCCAGCTGAGCGAAGACCAGCGCGAATACGCTGAGGCCATCCGCATTAGCGGCGAAAGCCTGATGAGCCTGATCAATGACGTGCTCGATTTTTCCAAAATTGAAAGCGGACAGCTCGAACTCGACGAGCAGACCTTTGATCTGCGGCAACTGTTGCAAAATTGTGAACGCATGGTGCAAAGCCGGGTCAAGGCCGCCGGGCTGTGTCTGCAATGGCGCACTGCACCCGGGGTTCCGCAAAACTTGCGCGGCGACAGCGGTCGGTTGCGTCAGATCCTGCTCAACCTTTTTGGCAATGCAATAAAATTCACTCCCGCCGGGAAGATTGACGTTCAGGTTGAATTAGCGGAGAGTTTTGAAGATTTTCTGGTGCTGAAATTTCTGGTCAGAGATAGCGGTGTTGGGATAGCAGTTGCCCGCCAAACCGCGATTTTCGAACCCTTCACTCAGGCTGATGGTTCAACAACACGCAAATATGGTGGTACCGGTCTGGGGCTGGCCATCTGTCGCCAACTGGTGGAACTGATGCACGGTGAAATCGGCGTGATCAGCGCGCCGGGGGAAGGTGCGACCTTCTGGTTTACCGCCCGCTTCAGTTATCCCCACGCCGCCGTCCCCGCACCCGGGGTAAGCATCCTTCCTACGTCCCTGGCTTCATCGCAGACGCCATGCGTACCGCAACCCGACATTCAGGCCCGAATTCTGCTGGTTGAAGATAATCTCATCAATCAGAAAGTGGCTCTGCGCATGCTGAGTAAATGGGGATACAACGCTGATGTCGCCTCTGACGGCCGTAAAGCGGTTGAGGCGTTGCAGCAGAAAAACTACGATCTGGTACTGATGGATTGCATGATGCCCGAAATGGACGGTTTTGCCGCCACCCGGCTGATCCGCGACCCGTCATCGGCGGTATCTAACCACCGGGTGCCGATTGTCGCCATGACTGCCAATGCTATGAAAGGCGACCGCGAAAAGTGCCTGCAGAGTGGCATGGATGATTACCTGGCCAAACCGATCGACCGCGAAGAATTGGCGCAAATGTTGGTGAAATGGTTGGGCTCGGGAGAGAAATAATCAGAAACCGGGCGGGTACGGGGTTCAGAAAAACCGGGCGAAAGACCGGGCGGGCACAAGGCCCGCCCCTATCGGGGTTCAAACACCTTATCTCATTTACGTCGGAACAGATCGGTTTTAAGGCTGGAAACCCGGTCGAGAAACAGATAACCATCCAGGTGATCCAGCTCGTGCTGGATGGCAATGGCCTCAAACCCTTCAGCCCTGATCACCTGCTGCCGACCGTCCGCATCCAGAAACTGCACTACCACCTTTTCGGCGCGTTGCACATTGCCGGTATAATCGGGCACCGACATACAGCCTTCGCGCACCTGGGTCGAGCCTTCCTTCGCGATAATTTTTGGGTTAACCATCTGCAACAGACCGTGATTCATTTGTTTTTTCCCCAGTTTGCTGGGAGAAACATCCACCACCACTGCACGCCGGGTGTCACCAATCTGCGGCGCGGCGACGCCGACAGAATGTCCGGCGGCGACCATGGTATCGACCAGATCCTGCAACAACTCTTCGACAGTCACGTCCCAATCAAGAATCGGGGTGCAGACTGCTTTCAAAAGCGGGTGCGGGTAGAGCAAAACTTCGCGCACGGCCATTTTAATTAAAGCTCCACCGAGGTAATCGAACGCACCGAAATGTCGACCTTCAGTTCCTGCTTCAGGGCCAGCATCCAGCTTTCGACTTCTTCGCTTTCGATGCCCTCAGGCAGCAGGGCTTCAATTATCATTACGTAGACGGGTGAACTTTTATCTCCGATAAGTTTGGTATTCAGATCGGTAATATTGATGGAACGCTTACCCAGTTCATGGGCCACCCGATAAACGATGCCCGGCTTGTCGGCGCCATAAACCGAAATCATGCAGATTTCTCCCGCAAGATCCGGGCGCTCTTCACCCCCCGGCTTGAGAGTGCGCACAAAGACCGACAAATCTTTCTGAACCAGGGGCGCAAAAGCCTCCATCAGCACGGCTTTGTCGCTGATTTCGGGATGGGAAACAATCAGAATCATCGAAAACTGCCCCCCCAGAATCGAACAGCTGCTGTCGGCAATATTGCACCCACTCTGATACAAAATTTTGGTCACTTCGGCGACAATGCCGGCACGATCCCGCCCAATAATGGTCAGCGCAAAATGGCTCATGGATGATCTCCCACAAAATTAATAGAGGAATGTCTCTGTGTAATTAGTTGTTTGGAAAAAATGTCAATTTTTTCTGGTTTTCATTCGTGTCCATTCGTGGTTCCAATGTCTTCGGATGGGATTTTTCTCTACTTGTAACACAACCACAGTTTTGCTCGAAAGCCCTTAGATCCCGCGAGAAGAAAAAAGGGGAGGGCCGCGACCGCCCTCTAAACGCTCACCAATCACCTGAGCATCTGCTCCCGGTTTTACCGCTTTTTTTCCTGCGCTGAATGTGCTACACCAGCGCCCTATGGCACTTGTCTCCCTGAATAATTTATCCCTGGCCTTTGGTGGCGCGGCGCTGTTAGATCAAGCGACGCTGCAAGTTGCCCCGCGCGAGCGCATCGCCTTAATCGGGCGCAACGGCTGCGGTAAATCGACCCTCTTGCGCCTGTTGAATAATGAAATCACGCCCGACAGCGGCGAGGTCATGCGGCAGCAGGGCTTGCACAGCGCCTTGTTGCAGCAG
>JAACTI010000260.1 GCA_009993495.1 Deltaproteobacteria bacterium
CTGCCTGTCCTGTTGCAGATGACAGGCAAGAATGCCTGTCCTACCGATTAATCTCCATATCTCCCCCTTATCCATTTTACCATAATGAGAATTGCTGAGTGTAGCCAGTTATCTCACCCCTCCCAAATTAGTAAACGAATGCACCCATCTCCCTGTCCCATCACCTGTCCAGCCCATAATAATGCCATCATATCTGCCAAATAAAATATCTGGTTGGCCAGCAAGATCAAACCGCGTAGATACTGGCAGTTTCCCGGTATATTCCATCTTCCGCTGGTTTTCATGAAGCCATTCTCGAATGCCATTGTAATCACCAGCAACAATATCTGGTATTCCATCATCATTTAAGTCGCAAACAGCAACACTACAAAGTCGTTCATCTGTTGGCAAACCCTCTGAGCTAAGTATCCACTTCCCTTTGCCATTGCCCAACCAGACCCGCAGCCCTTTCTGGTCATTTGTCCCGGCAACAATGTCTGGAAATCCATCCATATTCACATCACAGGTTACAACCCCATAAAAGAACCCCTCCTCTGGCAATCCATAGGATGACTTGGACCATCTTCCCTGACCATCACCAAGCCATGCCTCCACCCCTTTCAGCTTTGTAGCCACAATATCCATTAAGCCATCGAGGTTAAAATCAACAAGGCTGATGCCATAATAAAAATCTACTGTGGGCAGCCCATGGGGTGCTGGTAACCAAACGACACCATCCCCGGCCACCCAGACCTTAATCCCGCTTGAGGAAGCGGCCACTACATCCAACTTGCCATCCATGTTAATATCCCCTAATTGCATGGAATAATGCTCCCGTGAAGTTTCAGGTGTGCTTGTCTGCATCCAGTCCTGTCTATCTATATCCTCCGTAGTTACCCTTGGTCCTGGTTGTAAATGAACCGGTGTGCCAATGGCAATATTGCCCTCTGTGTCTATTGCCTCCACCTGATAGCTATAGCCGTGTTCACTCAAGGGAAGGGTTGTGGTATAAGAATAAAGTTTTCCATCAGTGCAAGTATTATCTTCATTATTCACTGGTGTCATAGAATAGCTGCCAAATACCGAATGATTATCATATATTTTTAGCACAGGATAGCCATTTTGCGGCATCAGATTTTTTGTATTAATATAATTTACCTGATAAGTAAACAATGTACCTTCCGTACCATATTCCGGCTGTATACCATCTGTAGCATACCCCATCCTGCCTGACCAGCCAAGAAAAGCAACATTGCCCTGTGAACCACAGTAAATACGAAGACCATCTGAGGAGGCAGTAACAATATCCAGATATTTATCCTGATTAATATCCCCTATAGCTATGCAATGATAATATCCTTTTGTCGCTAAACCTATAGAGGCAAGCAAAAAATTCCCCTGACCATCGCCAAGCCAGACACTAAGCCCCTCATTATCATTATTACCCGCAGCAATATCTGGATTGCCGTCAAGGTTAAAATCCTCGCAAATCACACTGTAATAATTCCCTGTAGTTGGTAATCCTGTAGCTGCTGTCGTCCATTTACCTGAATCGTCAGAAATAAAGACCGCCAGCCCTTGATTGCTATTACCTGCTGCTACAATATCCATTTTACCATCAAGATTAATGTCAAAAGCCACCAGCCCATAATAATTCCCTACTGTGGGCAACCCAAGGGCAGAGTATTGCCAATGTCCCTTGCTATCGCCAAGCCATGCCTTAACCCCACCATTATTGCTATTGCCGGCAATCAGGTCAAGATTGCCATCAAGGTTAATATCAGCAATATCAATGGCATGATAACACTCATATACAGGTAATCCTTGCACATGGGAAAACCACCCTTCCTGTTCATTGCGCGACCATATCCCTATTCCCTGATACCCTGCTGCGATAATTTCTCCTTTGCTTCTTGAATTTATATCTGCAACCTTAATGTCAAAGTATCTACCAGTATCTGGCAATCCGCCTTTAGAAAGCTCCCATGTTCCCTTACCCTTTCCAAGCCAGAGTTCAATACCGCCACCATCCCTTCCGCACAAGATATCAGGCTTTTTGTCCCCATTCAAATCGCATACAGCTATTTGCGTATAAAATCCCTTTTCAGGAAGGTTAGTTTTTTCACGGATCCAGCCTCCTGTGGTATTGAGCCATATCTCCAACCCTTGATTATATTTAGTAGCCACAATATCCAGCCTGCCATCCTCATTCAAATCAAACAAAGCCAATCCATAGTATGTGCCAGTTGTATCAGGAGATGAGGCTTGTGTCCACACATGGGAGGCTATGGCTGGTGATGGGAAGAAAAGGCACAGAGGCACAAAGACACAAAGGCATAAAGGTATAAAATAAAAATTCAATTTTCCCATAATTCCCTCACCACCTTAATATCCTGTCAATTGCCTCTTGCATCCTTTTCGTATCAACGGTTAAAGCCATACGAATATACCCTTCCCCATAATCTCCAAAGCCATTCCCGGGTGTAGCAACTATCGAAAGCTCTCTTAAAAGCCGTGTAGACATTTCTTCAGAGGTATAGCCTGCTGGTGTGGCTATCCAGACATAAAAGGTTGCCTGCGATTTATACACATCCCAACCAGCCTGTGTCAATCCATTTACTAAAATATCCCGCCTTTCCTGATATACCCCCCGCATCTTTTTTGTACAGTCCTGAGAAGAGGAAAGAGCTGTAACCCCAGCCATCTGGACAGCCTCAAATGCACCAGAATCAAGATTACCCTTTATCTTCAAGAGACCTGCAATCAAATCCCTGTTCCCAGCTGCAAACCCTATTCGCCAGCCGGTCATCTGATATGTTTTTGACAATGAAAAAAATTCCATGCCAATATCCATTGCCCCCGGCACCTCAAGAAAGCTGTGAGGGGCGTTACTATCATAATACATCTCTGAATAAGCCATATCGTGGCACACAATGATGTTGTGTTTGGTAGCAAAATCTACTACCTGCCCGAAAAACTCAAAGGTACTCGTTGCCCCTGTTGGATTATTTGGATAATTTAAGAACATTAGTTTTGCCTTATTGAGTATATCTTGGGGAATATCCTCAAACAAAGGCAAAAAGTTATTTTCTCTCAAAAGTGGCATTGGATATGGTATTCCACCAGCAAGGATAGTTGCTGCCTGATACACCGGGTATCCTGGTGATGGCACCAAAACAACATCACCCGGGTCAATAAAAGCAAATGGGGTATGCCCAATGCCCTCTTTGGAGCCAATAAGAGAAATAACCTCCTCTTTTACATCTAAATCTATGCCAAACCGCCCCTTACACCAGTTTGCCGCTGCCTGCCTGAAGTCAAGCCGACCATTTGATGACGGGTAACGATGCGTTGCCGAATCCCTTATTGCCTTGCTCATTGCCTCCACAATATGGTTTGGTGTAGGAATATCCGGATCCCCAATGCTCAAGTCTATCAAATCCGCACCCTTTGCCCGTTCCTCCTGCTTAAGCTGGTCTATCCTGACAAAAAGGTATGGCGGCAGACTGTTTAATCCCTTAGAGTATTTCGCCAGCTGAGTAGACATGTTTAATAGCCTCCTATTGATTGATTGCAAAAGGTTTACGAGCTGTGCAATCGGAATTAATCACACAAAGACACAAAGAACACAAAGGATAGAAAAGAAAAAAAATCTGTAACTACTCA
>JAACTI010000261.1 GCA_009993495.1 Deltaproteobacteria bacterium
AAATCTGCCGGGTTATCAGGTGTTTCGCAGCGGCAATATTGAACGTGCCTATCGACAGCTGAGCGGCCAAGAGGAATAATTCATGGCGATTAAATTTTTTGGACAATTTTTGATTGATCAAGGCGCAATCAGCCATTCCATTCTCCTTAAAGCGCTTAAGCTCCAGGAAAAAACCAATCGCAAACTGGGAGAGATTGTCTTTGACCTGGGCCTGATGTCGCGTGTTGATATTGCTCGGGTTCAACAATCTCAGCGTCACCAAGACATCATGTTCGGCGACAAGGCTGTGGAAATGGGATTTCTCAGCCCGCAACAACTCGAACAAGCGCTGACCCTCCAGCGTGATAACCATTTGTATATTGGTGAAGCGCTGGTCAAGCTCGGCGCCCTGGGCCACGCGGAGCTGAACGATTATCTGAAAAAGTTTCACCTGGAGCAAAAACCTTTCCTGGTAGAAAAGGTCTCTATTCCGGCCTCAGTACCCCACCAGTCGGTATGGGAAATCGTTGCCGATCTCAGCTACAAGATGCTATCGCGTATCGCGGGCCTTTCTTTCCGTCCCGGCGCCTGCGAGATCATTGAGCGACTGCCCCAGCGCACCATGATTGCTGAAATGGGTTTCAGCGGCAGCGCCAGCGCCCGCTATCTCCTGAGCGTCTCACCACGCACCCGCAAAATATTTGCCCGAGCCATTTTATCAAAAGATGAAGTCGAGAATGAGACCGCTGAAATTCTGGATGACTCGGTGATGGAATTTATCAATATTATCTGCGGCAATATCGCGGCCAAGGCTTCCCAGCAAGGGTTTCAACTTGATCTGGGTGCGCCCGCCATCAACCGCGCAACAGATGCCGGAGTTCATGTCCCCGAGGATCATACCGGGCTGATGTTCCCCATTTATTTGAACGACGGTGAAGTTTTCGAGCTGGCAATTTTTGTCAACAACAAATCAGCCTCATAAGCGATACCCAACGGGAGTTGGGCGGCGTCGTCATCCCATTCGTTCTTTGCTTGGACAACAAGCTTGAGGTGATGCAGCAACCTGGATTTTTTCACCCGGTTCCCCCCCGAAGAGAAGAGTTTTTTATGGCAAGCAAGCTGGTGCTGTCAATCTGTATAACCCTGGGGCTTTCCCTGGGATGGCGGTTTGGCAGCCCCGGCGGACTCATGGGCAGCTATCTGGCGGCGGTGGCGGGAGCAAGTGCCGGACTCTATGTGGGCCGACGCTTGCAGCGGTGGAGGGAGGGTGAAGACTAAAGGGCGGCCCAAAAAGACCGCCCTTGGTGTGAGCCCTGGGCACAACTACTCTTCATCGTGATATGACTTGCGGATCAGCATGGCAACCCCGCCTGCAACCAGCAATAACAGCACCACCAACCCACCCAGCATCTTGCGCTGGGACAGAGTGCTCTCGATGCTGTCGACCTGGGCCTGAACCTTGCCCAGCCGCTGACCGAATTCATCCGTTTGAGCCCGCATTTTTTCAAGATTGACGGTGTGAAAAAGCCGTCTGAAATCATTGCGGCCGGCAAAAAGCTCGCCCTTGATTTTTTGCGTGTCAATTCCCAGGCGATGGAGCCCGACAATTTTGGTGTCAAGCTGGGTCAGGGTCGCTTCGGTTTCACTGATTGTCTGTTTGACCTGTGCCGCCCGTTCATAGCTGTGACAACGGCTGCAGCTCTGTTCATTGATCAGCGCAATTGAGGCCTTGACCACGGCATGATTGCCGTGACAGACCACACACTGCGGCCCACCGCGCTCAAGGGCCTGACCATGGGCACTGGCTGCGTAATCTTCCGCCACTCCCAGGTGACAGCGGGCGCAAAAGGCTGGCACCTCAGTATATGCGGGCACGCCGATAAAACCGCGGGAGGGATCCATCGCCATGGCAAAATCACTGGGGTCTCCCCCATGGCAATCGTGACAGGAGATGCCATTTTGGGCATGAATGCTGGTTTGCCATTGACCAACCGGCGCGCCCAGTCGCCCTTCCTGGCCACCATGACATTGGAGACACACGGTATCTTCAGCCAGGGCCGGCAGGGTAAAAACCAGCAGCAACAAACCACAAAACAAAAATTTCCGCATCATGAGTAATGCCCCCACACAGACAGCCCGACAACCAGCAGAATGCCAAGCAGATAGCAGGTCACAAATAATGGCCGTTTTGCCGGTCGTCGTTCCGGACCATAGTCGATAAAAGGCAGCAGTGCCAAAAAGGTCATGGCCGCGGCCTGCGCCGCCAGACCGAGTAGTTTGCTGGGGAAAATCTTCAAGGTTTGATAGGCCCACAAAAAATACCATTCGGGCTTAATGTGTTCGGGCGTGACAAAAGGGTCAGCAGGTTCGAGGGCGTCGGCCGGAATAAAGAGCCAGGGCGCATAAAAGGTAATCGCCACCAGAAAGGCCAGCACGAAGAAGATCATCCCCAGATCCTTGATCGTATAATTCGGATGAAAGGGCACTCCATGAGGATGATGCTCATGCTCGAAACCGGCGCCAAAGGTCCGTGGTTGGTAATCTTTACCAAAGGGGGGTTGTGAAATTCCGGCCCGTCGCACGCAGAAAAGATGAAAACCCACCAGCCCCATAAGTCCGAGGGGTAACACCATTACGTGCAGGGCGAAAAAACGCCCCAGGGTCGCCGCGCCCACGGAAGGCCCACCACGCAAAAAAGCAACCAGGGATTCCCCCACCAGGGGAATAGCGCCGGCGGCGTCGGTTGCAACCGTGGTCGCCCAGAAAGACAGCTGGCTCCAGGGCAGCAAATACCCGGTCAAACAAAACACCAGGCCCAGGTTCAGCAGGGTAAAACCCGACACCCAGGTCAGTTCGCGCGGCCGCTTGTAGCTGCCCATATACAACACCGACAACATGTGCAGCAGCAAAACAATCATAATAACGTTGGAACCGACCACATGCAAATAGCGGAAGAGCCAACCGAAGGGCACCTCATTCATAATCGCCGTCACACTGGCAAAGGCTTTTTCGGTATCGGGCACGTAATAAACCAGCAGCAGAATGCCGGTCAGAAACTGCAACCCGAAGAGCGCCATCAAAACCGCACCCATGGTGTACCAGAGGTTGACATTCCGCGGCAGCAAATACCCCCCCATATTCTGGTGAATCAGCTCTTTAACCCCCAAGCGGCTGTCAAGCCAGTCCAGCGCTATTTTTGGCAAATTCATACCGCCCTCCCGACAACCAGGTCATTCTCTTCCAGGGTGACCACATAAGCCTCAAGGGGCTGGGGCGGTGGGCCGCCTAGCACCTTGCCCTCGGCGGAAAAACGCCCCCCATGGCAGGGGCAGAGAAACTCCCCCTTGTCGTCAACCCATTTCACGATGCAGCCCAGGTGGGTGCAAACAGCCGTCAGAGCAACAAAAGAGCCCGGAGCAGGTTGCAGCACCACCGCCGGCCGCCCCTGGAAATTGAAAAAATGCGCCGCACCAACGGGGATTTCCTTGCGGGCAATGCGCACCAAAGCACTGGCGCCGGTCTGCTCACGTGGGGCCAGAAAACGAAACACCGGCCAGGCAAATACCGCACCGAGCACTGCCGTGATTCCAGCGAGGAGAACCCCCAGAAAAGTACGGCGCTGCTGATTATTTAGGGAAACATCATCCATGGAGCCCTCCCGAAG
>JAACTI010000262.1 GCA_009993495.1 Deltaproteobacteria bacterium
TGTGTCCTCAGCCCAGGATGCTATTTCAGTGAACAAAAACTGGCGATTTTCCACGAACAAAAGAGAGAATATATGGCTCCTCGGCCCAAAAAACCCCGCAATTGCTGTCGCGCCATGCGCGCCGCGGGAGCGGTGATCTTTAAGCCGATCGGTAAAAAAATGCACGAACTGGAGCTGGTCGTCCTTGCGCAGGACGAGATAGAAGCCCTGCATCTCTGCGACGGTCTTGGTTTGACCCAGGAACAGGCTGGGGAAAGGATGGGGATCTCACGCGGAACCGTACAACGCCTGGTGGCCGCCGGCAGAAAAAAGTTGATCGCTGGGCTCCTTGATCAAAACGCTCTCTTGCTCCAGAGCGCGGACGAAAGTTAAACTCTCAACGGCGTGAGGGAAATAGCTCAGCGAACCCTTGTAACAGGGTGTACTCGGATTTACGCCCGCAAATACCTGCCTCCTGGTCTTCCGTTGGCCGCCTCGAATTCGTCCCTCACGTGTGTGCTAGCTATGATTTGCACCGCAATTTCGGTCTAACTCAGAATCTCGCCCTCATACAACAGGGAATACCTGGGATTAAAAACTGATAATTTTTATTGACATACGATGGGTATGCTTTAATATTCTGGTCAGTGCTGCGGCCGCTCTTTTGGGAGGGCTGCAGTCAGATATTTCCGGCAAATTTTTTCCTCAAGAGGCGAAGGAGAACCGTTATGAGCAAAGTTTTACAGATTCTGGGTTGTGGAGTGCTGTCTTTCTGCTTGTTAAGCATGCCCTTGTTCGCGGCCGAAATTGCGGTCTGGGGTTCGACCACCTGTCAGAAACGTTTTCTGGAGCCCGGTAATGCCGCTTTCAAGACGGCGACGGGGGATGAAATCAAGGTCTATGGCGTCGGTACCGGCAAGGGCATGCTGGCGCTGATCGACGGGAAAACCATGGCAGCTGCGGCTTCAAGCGATCTGGCGAGCGCAATCAAATCCGCCCACAAAGAAGCCAAGAAGGCCGGTAAAGATCTGACCCTTCCTGCTAATCTGATGTTTCATGAAATTGCTAAAGACATCATCGTGCCAATCGTCAACGCGAGCAACCCGGTCAATGCCCTGAGCTTTGATCAACTGGCTGGCCTGAACACGGGTGCGATCAGCAACTGGAAAGAGGTTGGCGGGCCCGATCTGCCGGTGGCCGTGGTCACAAGCCATGCGGGCAGCGCCACGCGCGAAGTTTTTCAGAGCCAGGTGATGAAAAAGGCTGAGTATCCGACCAACGCCACCTTTGTTAAAAGCACACGATTGGAAATTTTGCAGGTCGCCAAAAATCCGGGTGCCATTGGTGCGGTGAGTGAGGGCTTTTATAAACAGAATCCAGCGGGGGTAAAAACTATCCAGACCGAGGATATCAGCCGGCCTTTGGCTCTGATCACCATCGGTCAGCCGACTGCCGAGGTGCAGAAAGTTATCGATTTTTTCCGCTCGGCTGAGGGTAAAAAGTTTTTTGAGTAACTTGGTGCTCTAAATTCTGACCAGGCAAAGGCTGAAGTCCACGTCGGCTTTTTGAACGGAACGGATGAATTATGCTGATTTTTTTCAAAAATTTAAGTTTGCAGAAAAAGCTTTTCGGAGCTTTTGCTCTGGTGGCGCTGGTCTGTTTGCTGGTGGGTTTGACCGGTTGGTGGGGTAGTGCCCGACTTAACACCATGTTGCTGCGGGTGAGCAATGAAGATGTCCCGGCCCTGGAGGCCATTCAGAGTTTAAGTCAGTCCCTGGCGGCGATGAAGGCCTCCGAGCGTACCCTGCTCGACGCGACTCTGCCTTTTGTCGAACGTGAACGCCAATATGTCGCTTTGAAAAAGGTGCGGGAAGGCGCACGGCAAGCCATCGAGCAGGTCGGACGTTTTGACCATGGGGTTGAAGAAAGTGCCCTGTGGCAGGATTTTCTCGCCCAATTTGCCGAATGGGAAACGAATCTCGATGATTTCCTGTTGCTCAGCCAAGAATTTGATGCTGAGAAAATCAGTAACCCTGCCCAGCTGGCCCTGGAGGCGCAACAAAAACTCGTCAGCTACCAAAGCTGGGCGATGGATCTGAGTGACAATATTGCCGATGCCGCGGCATTAACCGTGGAGACGGATCCGCTGAAAACCGAAATCGGTCTCTGGATTCAAATGCTGCGTACGGAAAATCCCGAGGTTGAGGCCGCACGCCGGCAAGTACTCACGCAATTGCAGGCAGCCCAAAAATCCATGGGCACGATCAAGGATTTTTTTGAGATTGAAGAAGTCGATCTGGCGCGCGAAATTTTTGTCGCCGAAGTCAGACCTTCAATCGTCGTCGTTGGTGAAGCGATCGGCAATCTGTCGATTCCCATACGTACAGCCCTGAGCCAGCAACACCAGATGCAGCAGCAGGCGTTAACCGTCAGTGCGCCCCTGATTGAAAGCAGCCAGCAGCTGTTGGCGAAGCTCGTGTCAAAATCTCAAGGAACCATGATCGAGAATAGTCGAGTCGCCGAATCGCTGGTGACCAAGGTCAATCGCCTGCTGGGCGCTAGTATTCTCGTGGGAGTGGTGAGTGCTATGACGCTGGGGCTGATCTTTACCCGCAGCATCGTCGGCCCCTTGGGGCAGACGGTTGATATGATCGAAGAACTTGCCAAAGGCCATATCGGCCAGCGTTTAGCTTTGAAGCGCAACGATGAAATCGGGCGCCTAGGTCAAGCGATGGATGGTTTTGCCGACAGTTTGCAGGCTGAGGTGATTGAGCCTTTACAAAAGCTTGCCCAGGGGGACTTGACCTTTGCGATTCAGGCTCATGATAGTCAGGATGTCCTTCGCGGTGCGATTGAGCAGTTGGGATGCGACCTCAATCAGGTGCTGGGTGAAATTCAGCAGGCCGGAGTTGAGATCAACACCGGCAGCCGGCAGTTGTCTGATGCCAGTCAAAGTTTGTCGGATGGCGCCACCGCCTCGGCAGCGTCGCTGGAACAAATCGCTGCCTCCATGAATCAGATCGGCACCCAAAGTCAGCAGAGTGCCGAAAACGCCCAACAGGCCAACACCTTGGCGGTTCAAGCACGTCAGGCGGCCGATGATGGGGTGGCGAGCATGGAACGGATGATTTCCGCCATGGGTGAAATTAACGCCTCCAGTTACAATATCAGTAAAATTATTAAAGTCATCGACGAAATCGCTTTCCAGACCAATCTGCTGGCGCTCAATGCGGCGGTGGAAGCCGCGCGCGCCGGTCAGCACGGCAAAGGTTTTGCTGTGGTCGCTGAAGAGGTTCGTAACCTTGCAGCCCGCAGTGCCAAAGCGGCGGAAGAGACCGCCGAGCTGATTGAAGGCTCGGTGCAAAAGGCCAGCAATGGCACCCAGATCGCCGAAAAAACGGGTACTGCCCTCAGTGGCATCTTGGCGGGGATTACCAAGGTCAGTGATTTTATTGGTGAAATTACTGCTGCCAGTCATGAACAGGCTCAAGGGGTGCGTCAGGTCAACGAAGGTCTGGAACAGATTGACCGGGTGGTGCAGCAGAACACCGCCAGTGCTGAAGAAAGCGCGGCCACCAGCCAGCAGCTGGCCGGCCAGGCGGAGCATTTGCAACAGCTGCTTGAGCGCTTCAGATTGCATCAGTCAGGATCAGGCGCTGAAGGGCCAAGCGTGCTTGAATGGGAC
>JAACTI010000263.1 GCA_009993495.1 Deltaproteobacteria bacterium
AGTTTGCGCCCCGCAGCCAAACACTTGGAACACTTACTCAATCAACCCGTCACCATGGCCGACGACTGTATTGGGGCAGAGGTTCAGCAACAGGTCGCAGCCATGGAAAATGGAGATATTCTCCTCCTCGAAAATGTGCGTTTTCATGCCGGTGAAACCACAAATGATCCAGCTTTTGCTGCCGAGCTGGCGAACCTGGCCGATCTTTATGTCAATGACGCCTTCGGCACTGCCCACCGAGCCCATGCGTCCACCGAAGGGGTCGCCCGTCTGCGGCAACCCGCCGTCAGCGGCTACCTGATGCAGAAAGAGCTGAAATATTTAGGGGAAGCCCTGGCGAATCCTGCACGTCCCTTTGTTGCCATTCTCGGCGGGGCCAAGGTCAGTGATAAAATTCTGGTCATCGAAAATTTGCTCTCAAAAGTCGACAGCATTCTCATCGGCGGCGGCATGGCCTACACCTTTCTCAAGGCGCTGGGCATCGACTGTGGCACCTCGTTGCTCGAAGCCGACCGCGTTGAACTGGCGGGGCAACTGCTTAAAAAAGCACAGGATATGGGGGTCGATTTCCTCTTACCCGAAGACCATCTGGTAACAACGGAATTTAAGGCGGAAAGCCCGGCGCAGGTTTGCACCAATCAGAATTTCCCCGCCAATTGTATGGGCCTGGATATTGGTCCGCAAACCATCCGCAACTACACGCACAAAATTGCGACCGCCAAAACGGTTGTCTGGAACGGCCCCATGGGCGTGTTCGAGTTTGAGGCCTATGCACAAGGAACCTTCGCCATTGCCAAAACCCTGGCGCAAACAGACGGCCTCTCTATCATCGGTGGTGGTGATTCCGTCGCCGCGGTCAACCAGGCCGGTCTTAACGACAAAATGACCCACATCTCAACCGGCGGCGGCGCCTCTCTCGAATTCCTCGAAGGCAAAAAGCTGCCAGGAGTGGTCGCACTCACCAACCGGCCATAGGACCCAGGAGCAAAAGAACTCTGCTCCCGCAATCCCGTCACAGCATCCCGAGCCCTTGGAGCCCCCATGCGCAAACCTGTTATTGCCGGCAACTGGAAACTGAATAAAACAATTAACGAAGCGGAAGGACTGGCGCGCCAACTGGTGGACAAATTGCACCATGTCACCCGCACTGAAATAATCATTGCCCCGGTTTTTACTGCCCTTCCCGCCGTTGCCAGAATTTTGGCGGGCTCGCCCTTGCAGCTGGCCGCACAAAATTGCTATCCGCAAGAAACCGGGGCTTTTACCGGCGAAATATCTCCCCTGCTGCTCAAAGATGCCGGTTGCAAAGCAATCATCCTTGGTCATTCCGAGCGCCGTCAACTGCTCGCTGAAAGCGATGAGCTGATCAACCGGAAAGTCCACACAACCCTCGCAAGTGGACTGACGGCCATTCTGTGTCTGGGCGAAACACTGGAAGAGCGCAACAGCGGCGCAATGTTTGAGGTGTTAACGCGCCAATTGAAAGTCGGGCTGGCGAAACTGACTCCGGCACAAATGACCCAAGTCATCATCGCTTACGAGCCTGTCTGGGCTATCGGCACCGGCAAAACAGCCAGCACAGACCAAGCGCAGGAAGTTCACTCTTTCATCCGTGGTTTAGTTATGGGGCTGTTCAACCAGGCAACAGCCGATAACTGTCGCATACTTTATGGCGGCAGTGTTAAACCCGACAATATTGACGCACTGATGGCCGAAGACGATATCGACGGCGCTCTGGTCGGCGGCGCCAGCCTCAAAGCCAACGACTTTTGCCGCATCGTCGAATACCAGGCATAACAGATCCCAGGGAGGGGAAGATTGAAGAGACTGTTGCATTACAACATTCAGTTATTGAGATGTCCAAATATACGAAAACCCAGAGAGGTGCATATCCACTAAGCAACAGGGATGAGCTGCCATTGATTAGGCACATCCTAGTACCCTGTAACCCATAGAATTTCGTAAGATTGCGCAGAGATTTTTCGTGCCAGCAAAGCATGATGATTACTGCCTGGCCCTAGCTAAACAGCGATTATCAAAACGCAGCTAACGCGGAAAATAATCAGCAAAATGGGAAAGATTATGTGTTATGGGTACTAGATGCGGATCCACTACCAATCGTGAGTATACCCCAGCATCGCAAAATTCAGATTGGCAGATTGCTCACGGAAGTCAAACTTTTCAACATGGTCATAGCTGTAGGTAAAACGCAGTTCATCGGCGCGTTTGATCCGCCAGCGAAGCTCGAATCCAGGCCGATAATGTTTTTCCTGAATCGGTTGAGAAATACCACGCTGCAGGGATTCAAAGTTGATCGCCAGGCTAACGCCACCGGGCAAAAAAGCACGGGATTCAACCCATAAATCCTGAGCATCGCCACCGGCATGATGGCCAATGATCTTTCCATGATAGGTATACCCCGAGCGATACAAACCATGCCGATACCAGACCGCCCCACCGCGGCCAGGTGGGGAGAGGTCGGCATATTCGATGCGCAGATCAAAACGACCACTAAAGGTGAACCTGGGTAGATAAATTCCAGCGAGAAAAGCGATCTTCGAAGGTAGGTGATTTGCTTCATCCTCACCACCTAACTCACCGTAGAGTTGCAGGCCATGGGTCCAAGGCAGAGTTAGTCGGAAATCAACCGCAGCCAGAGAGTTGCTCGTATCCTCCCCCCCATCCAGATTTCTGCCACTTAGAATCGTTAAATAATCGCCAAAATCGAGTGTTGGTGTCCCCTCTCCACCAAACATAACAACCCGCGCCGCGCCGAGTTCCAGCCACCTCGTCGGTTTGAAGTTAAATCTCAAACCTAACAGGTTGGGGTTAGGAACCTCCCGCTCAGACTCAAGGCGACTGAGAAACAGATCGAACTGAAATGGACCGATAAATTTAAAGAGCCAAGGCAGCGTTAGTGACTCTGGGCTATGCAAACGGAGCATCTCTAGAGGCTTGGCATTGTTGGTCAGTAAAAGTGATCCATTTTGACCTGGCCCCCACCAGAGTGATTGACGACCGGCGGAAAGCGTAACCGGGCCAGCCGCCAGCGCAATTTGCCCAGTGGTCGTCCGCAAACGCCCCTCACTCCCTTCTTGCCAATCAATTCGCGGGTGCCAATCGGCCATCAGGTGCTGACCAATTCGCACCCGGCTGGTCCAGCTAAACTCGAAATTACTTTGTTCTCGGCCATCTCGCCCGTCACGGTTGACATCGAGTGCAAACTGACGGGCGTTACTACCGTGAAAAATTGATGCCGGGCCATCACGAAAAACATAATAAGTTCCCAGATTATTCATCGGCTCAATTCGCCAGGCAGGCGTCGGTGCCAATTTGGACAGTTCGGCCAGTTCAGCTTCCAGCTCACGCTCAAGCACCTCAATTAGCTCCAATGCAACAGGCAAGGCATCGGTTAGCGCCAGTTCCTGCCTCAACAAGGCAACACGACGCGCAACCTCGTGCCGACTGAGAGGCTTCAATCCCTGTATATTTGAGTCGAATTGCGCAAATCCAGCAAGTTTGTCAAGGGCGGGATAAACCCAGCTATCAAGCGGTATCGACGGAGATACCGGTGACGCAGTCGCTGACACAATGGGTAGCCCCGGTAGCAGCCAGAGACACAGGATCAGAACACGCAATTTCATTGACAATTCTCCAAAAAGCCGCTTGTACCCAAAGTATTTATTAAACGAAAACAAAAACGCTCGTAACTATTCCCCATGTAGAGATCGAGGCTGCCATGGAGCGCGTATCTGTCGCCAGATGGCGATAGATACGCCCCGTTGATGGATTCATGCGGCCCAGAGATTGGGGGTCACGGTCTCTATGTCTGGAGCTGTATAGATACAAACATTTGCGGCATCCCGCAGGGGCAAGCAAAAAGTAACGGGATAGATGATATTTTTTACTTAGAAGACAACGACAGACCCGACAGATTAATGTCAGGTCAGGTTGAATTGGCCTCCCTCCGTATAACGTCAGACCTTAACCCGAATGTGCACAAAAATATAGCAAGCTCCATTGTGATGCAAGATATTTTTTATGAAATCAGGCTTCAACCAGCTCAAGAATTTCGGCTGTTTTCTTTTGCATTAAAGGAAAATCACCACGACTTTCAACATTCAGCCGCAATACAGGTTCGGTGTGAGAACTCCGCAAGTTGAAGCGCCAGTCTGAAAATTCCATCGTCAGGCCATCAGTCCGGTCAATGGCGGGATTCTGCTGGCGATAAAAAGCTTCAACACGCTCAACCGCAGCCGACGGGTCCTGCAGATAACGATTGATTTCGCCACTGGCCGGATATTTTCGCATAGACTCTCCGACCAGGGATGCGAGGGATTTCCCGGTTCGGCAGATGAGTTCCAATACCATCAGCCAGGGAATCATGCCACTGTCGCAGTAGGCAAAATCGCGGAAATAATGGTGGGCACTCATTTCGCCGCCGTAAAGGGCATCTTCGAGCCGCATGCGCTCTTTAATGAAGGCGTGACCGGTTTTGCTCAGAATCGGCGTTCCCCCCATGGCGGTCACCAGTTCTATCGTGTTCCAGCTCAAACGCGGATCATGAATAATTTTGGCGCCTGGGTGATGGGCTAACTGAGCCTGAGCTAACAGACCAACAATATAATATCCTTCGATAAATTCACCTGAGGCGTCAAACAAAA
>JAACTI010000264.1 GCA_009993495.1 Deltaproteobacteria bacterium
GATTTCATCGAGAAAAATCGAGCC
Source organism: Deltaproteobacteria bacterium (assembly GCA_009993495.1). Taxonomy (GTDB): domain Bacteria; phylum Desulfobacterota; class Desulfuromonadia; order Desulfuromonadales; family Geopsychrobacteraceae; genus Geopsychrobacter. The sequence goes on from JAACTI010000264.1 coordinate 25, forward strand.
ACTGTCCGATTCTTCAAAGAGACCAATCTTGCGGTTTTTGGCATCGGTGAAGGCACCCCGCTCATGACCAAAAAGTTCACTTTCGAGCAGGTTATAGGGCAGGGAGCCACAGTTAATTTCGATAAAGGGCCGCGAACTGCGGGGCGAGAGCTGATGAATGGCCTGAGCGACCAGCTCTTTGCCGGTGCCGCTTTCTCCGGTGATCAAGACCGTCGAAGTCTCATGCTTGGCGACTTCGCGAATTTGATGATAGATCTGTAACAGAGCCGGACTGCTGCCAACCATGTTAATGCCACTGCTCTCTTCACGCACCAGACGCTTCACCTTGCGGCGCAGATTGCGAGTTTCGAGGGCCAGTTTCACAATCAGGTGAATGGCGTCGGCCTTAAAGGGTTTTTTAATATAATCATAGGCTCCGATCTTGAGAGCTTCGACAGCGGTTTCGACCGTACCGTAGCCGGTGATGATAATCACCAGCACATCGGGGTCGACTTCCTTCATGGCCCGCAGCACGTCGAGACCACTCTTAGCCCCCAGATTCAGATCGAGGAGCACCAGCCCGATATCTTCATCAGCCAGACTCCTGACCGCCTCTTCAGGCGAACCCGTTGATTGGGTGCGATAGCCGTCGTCGGCCAAAATTCGTTCGAGATTTTCACGGATAAAGGCTTCGTCATCGACGATCAGAATTTTTTCCATGCTCAGGCTCCTTCAGGCAGGGGCAACAAAATGCGCAGACGCGTGCCCTTGCCGACAACGCTTTCTACCACAATTGTTCCGCCATGATCCGAAATAATATTATGACTGATGGCCAGTCCCAAGCCGGTGCCTTCGCCACCCTTGCTGGTATAGAAAGGCTCAAAAATCAAGCCCAGCTTCGCGGGTTCAATGCCGTAACCGCTGTCGCTGACAACAACCTCGACGTTTTTGGACTGCAAACGGATATCGATATGCAGTCGGCCACCGGTTGGCATGGCATCAATGGCGTTGCTGAACAGATTCAGAAATACCTGTTTCAGGCGATCGGCATCCAGCGAAAGCGGCGGCAGATCATCAACTGCCGCAACCGTGATTTCAATTTCCTGACGCTCACATTGTTTGCGCACCAGAAAGAGTGAATTTTCAAGCACTTCAGACAAAATCGTTGGGCGCAATTGAAGTTTGTTGGCCGCCGAAAAATGCAGCAGTTCGCCGACCAATACCTCCAGGCGCTCGATTTCTCCCAGCGCCTTGCGAATCAACAACTGATCGGCCTGCTGACCGAGCATGCGATCGTGCAGCTCGTCGAGAAGCAGGCTGACCCCGGTCAGGGGATTGCGAATTTCGTGGGCGATGCCGGCCGACATACGCCCGAGGGATGCCAGACGATCCATGCGCGCCATCTGTTCGCGCATGTTCACTCGTTCCGTGAGATCTTCGACCGTTAACAACCAACCGGCCTGACGCCGGAAACTGAGGGGAAAAAGGGACAGGCGATAGGTCAGCTGGCGCTGCTCACGTTCAACCGCGATATAGTCTCCCCGGCTTTGGGTCGGAGAAGCAAAAGCCTCTTCCAGGGGAGCATGCAATTCGGGCCAGCCCGCCAAGAGCTCCACCCATGATTGGGCTTCAACCAGTTGGGGCACCCCGAGAATTCGCCGCGCCGGGCCGTTGAGGGAGGTGACTTGGCGATTTTCATCCAGGGTGAGAATGCCCGTTTCAACATTTTCCACCACCGTATGTTTGAAATTGCGTTCGCGAATAATTTCACGCCGTGAGGAACGGAGCGCTTTAAGCGTCTTCAACAGTCGTTGCTGACGCTGATGTAAATCGTGTGACATCCGGTTAAAAGAATCGGCCAGCACCCCGACTTCATCGTAAGAGTGCACCTCAACCCGCGTGGTCAACTCACCGCGTGCCATACGACGGGTGCCCTCGGTTAAGGATAAGAGGGGATCGACAATACTGCGGGATAAGCGATAGGCGGCCAAAATGACCATCAAGATCGTTAAGGAAATGACAAACCAGGATTCAGCCAGATAGTTGCCGATCTGTTTGCGGATCAAGGCCGCGGTGGTTAAGGCAGGTTGATGAAAATTGGCAACTTCGGCCCCAATGGTGACGCCGCCAAAGATTCCGTAGCGGGAGAATTCTCCCTGAGCGTAAAGAATCGGCGCGTAGGCCATAATTTTGCGCGACCCACCAACATTGGTGGTGTCAACCACCCCCGACAGCCCCTGGCGCACCGCCTTGGCAACGACCGGATAGTTAGGGTGAATAAAACCAGCGCTCAGCAGATTAAACGGGATGCGTCCGGCCTGCACCGTGGCGGCTGTGGTTTCGCGGCTATAGGGCGGTACCAGGCGGCCATCGGGATCATAACCGCGGATATCCCAGTATTTGGGGTGAGTGATCATCCAGCCTTCATCATCGAACATAAAGGCATAGTTCCCGCTGGCATAAGAGGGAAAGACGACATAACGCTCAGGCGTCGGCGAAATGTGCTGGGTGAATTCCATTAAATGACGATGATCGAGGGACAAAACCGCAATTCCAAGTAACTGCTGCTGCCGATAAACCGGGGTGGCAAAGCGCACTAGGCCGCGATAGGGCGTGCCTTGCACTGCCTCCAGGGGCGTTTCGGCCCCTTGCAGCTGTTCATCGCGACTCACATACCAACCGGCCAGACGACTGACATAAACTTCGCCTTTTTTCAGGTTGATACTGCGGCGAAAATACTCTTCATTTTTATAGGTGGTATTGGCCGGATCGGCAAGGTTGCGACCTTGTCCCGCCGGGCGCCCATCGACAATGTGAATCTGTTCCTGTCCGCGAGTATCGATGAAGCTCAGTTCACGATAAAGCATGATCTGCTCGCGCACCTCCACCGGTTTATTATTGGTACCCCGGCGGTACCAAACCTCGCGCGCATGCGTCCAGGCAAAATCGAGATAGGTCGATTCGGCGGGCTCGATCAGCGACAGAACCTTGACATCCGTCTCCACTTGATCGAGAAAAGCAGCAACTTCACGCGCCACCATTTCAGCGCGCAAGGTCAGAGCTTCGGTGGCCTGAGCGTCGAGGGCTGCGGTGATGCGCTGGCGCAGCAAATCTTCGACCAGCCCCAGACTGTGCTGCGAATTGAGCAGCAACAACAGCAGCGGCCCCAGAGAAAGCAGCAGGAAAGCACCGAGGACTTTCTTATGTAAATTCAGTTTGAACATCTGTTCCCGTGGCAGACTGAAGGCTCATCATGGCAAACAGGACAAGATGGGGGAAGGGGTCACGGCTTCGGCGTCCGGCACGCAGTCTCGATTGGAACAACGGCTTCAGCTCCCGAGCGGCAAAGCCCGGAACGGGCATTCCACGGGCTGCATGAATCCCGCCCTGGACGACAGACAAGAAGTCACCAAGCACCAAGCGCTATTTGTTACGCGCCACCACGTAATCAGCCAGGGCAAACAGGGCGTCGCGCACCTCACCGGCAGGAAAATCTTTCAAGCATGCTTTCGCCAGCGTAATCCGTTCAGCGGCGCGCCGGCGGGTATATTCAATCCCCTTGTAGCTGTCAATCAGAGCACAAACGACATCCAGATCGGCATCACT
>JAACTI010000265.1:0-6561 GCA_009993495.1 Deltaproteobacteria bacterium
GACAAAATCCCAGCCGTGGACATCGTCAATATAGCCGTTGTCATCATCGTCGACCCCGTTGGTTTTCTTGTCGCGCCCTTCAGCATCCAGACCGATTTCGCCGAGATTTTGCCCCAGATTATCGACCAGATCGGGATGGTTCAGGTCGATCCCGGTATCAATGGTGGCAACCACAAAGCCTGGATCGCCGGTGCTGATCTCCCAGGCGTTAGTTGCGTTGATATCCGCATTTGGCAGCCCAGCCATCGGCCCCTCATTACCATGAATCGTCTGCCCCACATTTTGCAGCGCCCACTGAAGGAAAAAGGCCGGATCATCGGGCTCAAGGGCATAATGCACCCGGTAGTTGGGTTCGGCGTAAAGGACATCGGGATGAGTGCGCACAGCATTTAACGCCTGTTCCAGCGTAATTCCCTGTGGAAGTTGCAGGCGGATAATTTCATCGGCAGCCACACGCTGGGATGTTTCTTCCTTAATCGTTGCCGCTTTTGCTCGAACCAGGGGGCGTGGCAGGCGCAAACGCCCGGTTTCGGTGGCCCCAGGGAGCAAAACTGTGGTGGAGGTCGACGCACGAAGGGTGGCAATGGTGGCTTTGCCCGTCGCTTCCGGGTTGGAATCTTTCACCCCCACCAGAATTTCGCCGGTGAAGCTCGGATTTGCTTCGGATGAGGAATACTGGAGGCTGATGGTGGTCTGACTGTCTCCACAGCCGCCGCTGAACAGTAAAAAGATCAAACAACAAGCCGTGAACAAACGCACCATAACTGGACCTTCGATTTGCAAGATTTTAACCTTCTGGAGTTTAACAGAAATTCACTGCTGACAGCCAGCTTCATGCCTGCTATCTTGCGGGCGCGCATCAGCGCCCCAAATACACGCATAGAGCATAGAGGATACTGAGCATGGACACCCAAGACATTTCGCAGCAGTATAACGCAATTTATCTGACTGACTATCAAACTCCGGCGTATCTGGTTGAAAAGGTGGATCTTCTGGTGCGGCTGTTTCCAGGAGCAACGCGGGTTATCTCAACCGTTGGTTATAGGCGCAACCCGGATCGCGACAAGGCTGAACCCTTGATTCTTGCCGGTGAAGAGCAAATTTTGCTTGCGCTTAAACTCAATGGCAGGCTCCTGTCGGAGCAGGACTATGTTCTTGATGCGGAAGGTTTCAGTCTCGCCCAGGTTCCCGATACCTTTGAGCTGGAAATTGAAAGTGAAATAAATCCGGCGGGTAACACCGCGCTGGAAGGCCTGTATCTTTCCCAGGGGATTTATTGCACCCAATGTGAACCTCAGGGGTTTCGCCGTATCACTTTTTATCCCGACCGCCCCGATGTTATGGCCCCCTTCCAGGTCAGAATTGAGGCCGACCGGGTTGAATGTCCGGTGTTGCTCAGTAATGGCAATTTGATCGAACAGGGCGCATTGGCAGAGGGCCGCCATTATGCCGTGTGGCGCGATCCTTTCGCCAAACCAAGCTATCTGTTTGCCTTGGTGGCGGGGCAATTGGTGGGGCTTGAAGATTCGTTCACCACGCGCAGCGGGCGTGAAATTTTGTTGCAGATTTATGTCGAGGCCAGAAATCGGGAGCTTTGCGACCATGCCATGCTCTCGCTCAAAAAAGCAATGAAGTGGGATGAAGAGGTCTACGGGCTCGAATATGATCTGGATCGCTACATGATTGTTGCGGTCGATGATTTTAATATGGGCGCGATGGAAAACAAGGGTCTCAACGTTTTTAACTCCAAATATGTACTGGCCCGGCCCGAGCTGGCCACTGATCAGGATTTTCTCGCCATTGAAGGGGTCATCGGTCACGAATATTTTCACAACTACACCGGTAATCGGGTGACCTGCCGTGACTGGTTTCAGCTGAGTCTCAAGGAAGGCTTGACGGTTTTTCGTGATCAGGAATTCTCTGCCGACCTCCATTCGGCGGCAGTAAAACGCATCGACGATGTGCGCGTGCTGCGCCAGCATCAGTTTCCCGAAGATGCCGGGCCCATGGCACATCCGGTGCGACCGGCGTCTTATGTGGAAATCAATAATTTTTATACGACGACGGTTTACAACAAGGGGGCCGAGTTGATTCGTATGCAGCAGACCCTGCTGGGGCCTGACCTGTTTAATCAGGCGGTGCGGCATTATCTGCGCAAGCATGATGGCCAGGCGGTGACCACCGACGATTTTGTCGCCGCCCTCGAAGAGACCAGCGGACGTGATTTGACCCAGTTTCGCCGCTGGTATGCCCAGGCCGGAACCCCGCGTATCCAATTGGAAACAACTTATGACGCAGCGACCCAAAAGTTTTATCTCACCTGCCGACAAAGCTGCGCGCCTACGCCGGGACAGCCGCAAAAAGACCCTTTTTTAATCCCGCTGAAAGTTGGTCTGCTTGGGCCAGATGGACAGGATCTGCCATTGATGTTGGCGGGGGAATCGCAACCCGCCGGTACCAGTCGAGTGCTGGAACTGACCGCAGCGGTGCAAGAATTTATTTTTGAACAGATTGTGCAGCCGCCGGTGTTGTCGCCTCTGCGGGGCTTTTCGGCCCCGGTGATTCTTGATTACCCCCAACCCGATAACGAACTGGCGCAGCGCATGGCGGGAGACAGCGACCCCTTCAATCGGTGGGAAGCCGCCCAGCAACTGGCAACTCGCCAATTACTCGCGGCTCTCGATACTCCTGATCAACCACCCCTCAGTCGGCAGTTTGTTGCCAGCTGGTGTGCTGCGCTGGCCGATGGAGATGCGGATCAAAGTCTGTTGGCCCAGCTATTAACCTTGCCCACCGAAGCCTACCTGGGAGACCAGTTAGACGAAATGGATCCGGGTTTGCTGCATAGGGTGCGTATGGCGGCGCGCTTGCAATTAGCTGGTGCTGCGCGCAAACAGTTATTGGCTCGCTACCAGGAGAGTCGCCAGGTGCAGGCCTATGGGGTCGATCCCGTGCAGGTTGGCCGCCGCAGTTTGAAAAACTTCTGTCTTGGTCTGTTAATGCACGCCGAGCTTCCCGAAGCCCTTGAGCTTTGTTTGCAACAGTACGAATTTGCGACCAATATGACCGATCGCCTGGCGGCTTTGACCTGTCTGGCCTCAAGTCAGGCTCCGCAGCGTGAGGCTTTGCTCGAAGATTTTTATCAGCGCTGGCAGAATCAGATGCTGGTGGTCGATAAATGGTTTACCTTGCAGGCGACGGCCGAGCGTGAGGACAGCCTGCATCAGGTGCAGTTGCTGACGAAACATCCGGCCTTCACTCGGGAAAACCCCAATCGCGCCCGGAGTTTAATTGGCGCCTTTGCCAGTGGCAACCCGGCGGGTTTTCATCGTGCCGATGGCGGAGGATACCGTTTTCTTACTGAACAGGTTGCCTTGCTCGATGCGCGCAACCCGCAACTGGCGGCACGTATGGCGCTGCCCCTGTCGCACTGGAAAAAGCTTGAGCCCCAGCGTCGGCAACAGATGCGAGCCGAACTGGAAGGTTTACAGCAACGAAAATTATCCCGTGATCTGTATGAAGTTGTGAGCAAGAGTTTAATGCCGGCGCAGGGGCAGGGCGGGTCGTGAGCGCTCAACGCCCACGCGCTTTAAGCTGTTGCGCGATCAGCTTTTTGTGAGGGGCCGGTAACTGGCGGTTGGCGCGCAGTTGTTGCAGCGCCGCGACTGGTAATTTTGGCAACCACAGCTGAAACCAGATGTTCGGGCAGCGCGTGTTATTAAGGATAGCCATACGCAGATTGGGGCGCTGATTCCAGTGGCTGTGACGCGCCACCATGGAGAGGGTCGCGGCATTGGCGCGGGCCGATTTCAGAAACTGAAAAACCGCCGCCTCTTTCAGGCGTGGGCTGTTCAGGCAAATTTCAAAGGTCGCGGGATCGCCTTCCTGCAGCAGTGCCGCGACCACTGTTGGGGTTGCCCGCCGGGCCAGAGTCATTTTGTTGCCCAGGGGAGTGGTTGGCAGACGTTGCAGAATGGTGCGTTCAGCCGCCATGCGCTGATCCGGAGTGACCCCTGGCAGGTAACAAAGATTCACCAGCTCAAAAAGGCGCAAACGGGGCAGTAGTTGGCGCAGCAGATGGCCGGAGGTTGCATTGTTGGCGGCCAAAGCCAGCAGCAGGGCACGCGAGGGATGCTGAAAGTGACGTTTGTGAATCAGGGTGGGAATCTCAGGCGGCAGATCACGTCGTTTCAATAAGGCCCGCAAATGTTCTTCTTCCAGATTCCGATTGCGCACCAAGGTCGCCAGAATGTCCGGGTCGGTTTCACGCAGCAAGGCTGGAATTTCTGCCGCCGATGCCTGGTTGGCCACCAGCAATCGCCTGGTTTTTTGTTGATCCAGCTGTTTTTCGGAACTATCAGACATGGGCAAAATTCCAGTTTTTGGCGCGAACCACTCTCTTTAATCCAGCGTCTTCCGTCAGTCTACCATGAAATTTCGCCTTGCGAAGCCTTTACAAACGCTGAATCTGTGCGTCGAATTTGTCAGTCAGTCTTTTGTTTAGTGGGTGAAAAGGTTATACTTTGCCCCTGATTCCCGACTCTTAAACTTCAGCAACTGTTCAGCTCCGTAGGAGCAGAGTCCGAGACAACCATTCCACGGGCCGCGTGAATCCATCCCTGGAGCTTATCTGTCGCCATCCGGGCGACAGATAATACCCGTTCCATGGCTGCCTCGGACTCTGCATGCTCAAGAAGTTACAACCTTTATTTCAACAAAGGAAAAGTGTGTTTTATGCGATTTTCTGACCATCCGGTTTTGATTTTTGATGGTGCCTGCGGCACCAACTTACAACAAATGGACATTCCAGCCGCTGCCTGGGGGGGCTGTGACGGGTGTAATGAAGCTCTTAACCTGTATGCGCCTGAAATTGTGGTGCAACTGCATCAATCCATGCTTGAGGCCGGAGCCATGGTGATCGAAACCGACACCTTTGGGGCTTCGTCGGTTGTGCTGGCCGAGTATGGCCTGCAACAACAGGTACGCGAGATCAATCTGCGGGCGGTCGAAAATGCGCGCCGGGCGATTGGGGGCCGCAAAAACTGCTATGTCGCCGGCTCTATCGGCCCCGGCACCAAATTGCCGTCCCTCGGCCATATCCGTGTCGAAGACCTGGCGGTTTCAACCCGGCAACAGATCGAGGCTTTACTCGAAGCCGGGGTCGATTGTCTGATGATTGAAACTTGCCAGGATCTGCTGCAAACCAAAACGGCCATGATCGCCGCTTTCGAAATTCTGCAAACCAGCAAACTGGATCTGCCGGTGCTAGTATCTGTGACTATTGAGCAGCAGGGCACCATGCTGGTTGGAAGCGACATCGCGGCCGTGGTTGCAACCCTGGAACCCTTCAATCTTTTCTCCCTTGGGCTCAACTGTGCCACTGGCCCGCGAGATATGGCCAGCCAGGTGCGATATCTGTCCCATCATTGGCCGAAGCGAATTTCCGTCATTCCTAACCAGGGTTTGCCCGAAGTCGTCGATGGCCGGACGGTTTATCCTTTGTCGCCGGAAGATTTTGCCCAGCAGATGTCTCAGTTTGTCACCAAAGACGGCGTTAGCCTGGTGGGGGGCTGCTGCGGTACCAGCCCGGCGCATATTGCCGCTTTAAGCCAGAAACTTGCGGGTGTTGTACCTGCGGTCAGGGAGGTCAGCGCGTGAAAAAGTCCGTTGCAAGTCTTTATCAGGCGGTGGAACTCTGTCAGGACATTCCACCTTTGCTGATTGGCGAACGTTGCAATCCCAATGGTTCTAAGGCCTTTCGTGAAGCTTTGCTGGCCGAAGATTGGGACGCCTGCCTCAAGGTCGCCCTCGACCAGGAAGCGCGCGGCGCGCAGGTGCTTGACCTGTCGGTTGCCTATGCCGGGCGCGATGAAATGACCGACATGCTTAAACTGGTCAGCTTATTTGCCGGATCCTGCAAGGCGCCATTGATGATTGATTCCACCAGCCCCGCCACCATTGAGGCAGCTTTGCCCCTTTATCCCGGCCGTGCCATCGTCAATTCCATCAATCTGGAAGATGGCGGCAAAAATCTCGATCGTATCTGTCGCGTCGCCAAAAAATATGGGGCGGCGGTGGTTGCCCTGACGATTGACGAAGAGGGCATGGCCCTGAGCTGCGCGCAGAAAGTTGCGGTGGCTCGAAAGATTCATGATCTGGCGGTTGAAACCTACGGTTTACGCTCTCAGGATTTAATTTTTGATCTACTGACCTTCACCGTGGGTTCCGGTGATGAGAAAATGCGCAATGCGGCGATTGAAACCCTGAACGCTATTCGGCAGGTGCGCAAAGAACTGCCGGGTGTCAGCTTTACTCTGGGAGTGAGCAATATCTCCTTCGGCCTGCGTCCGGCGGCGCGCAAAGTGTTGAATTCGGTTTTTCTCCACGAAGCGGTGGCAGCCGGGCTGGATACGGCCATTGTCGATGCGGCCAAAATTCTGCCCCTGGCCTCCCTGAGCGCGGAAGATCGCGAGATCTGTATGGATTTACTCTACAACCGCGGCGATGACCCCCTTATGACCTTCATTGACCATTTTGAACAGGCGTTGGAGGAGGACACGG
>JAACTI010000265.1:6605-7766 GCA_009993495.1 Deltaproteobacteria bacterium
AAAATCTTAAAAGGAGACCGCGAGGGGCTGGATGATCTGCTGACCGAATTACGCGGCCGCTGGCGGCCGCTGGATATTATCAATACCCTGCTGGTGCCGGCCATGCGAGAAGTGGGGGAACTCTTTGGGCGCGGTGAGCTGCTGCTGCCTTTTGTGCTGCAGTCGGCTGAAACCATGAAGCAGTCGGTCACTCTGCTGGAACCCTATATGGAAAAACGGGATGGGGCAGGGCAGACCAGCATTTTGCTGGCGACGGTCGCTGGCGACGTACACGATATCGGCAAAAACCTGGTGGATATCATTCTGTCGAATAATGGTTATCGGGTTTATAACCTGGGCATCAAGGTGCCCGCAGAAGAAATCATCCACCAGGCGCAGAAATTAAAACCCGATCTGATCGGTCTTTCCGGGTTGCTGGTCAAATCTGCCATGTTGATGAAAGAAGATATGCTTCAATATCAGCAGGCGGGGCTGACCCAGCCGATTTTGCTGGGTGGCGCCGCCCTGACCGGGCGCTATGTTGCCCTGGAATGTGCGCCAAGGTATGAGGCCCCGGTGGTTTATTGCGCCGATGCTTTTGCCGGGCTGAAAGCCGTGCGCGAATTTGAAGCGGGAACCCTTAAATCCACAGCTGTCGATTTAGCCACCAGTGTCGGCGCGAAAGTGAAGCCTGGCTCAAAAGTTGACATTGATCGAACAGTCGCAGTGCCGGTCTCCCCCTTCCTGGGGGCAAAAATCGAAAAAATAACCGATTTTGACGCGCTTTACCCCCTGGTTAATGAACAGGCCCTGTTCCGCGGTCGCTGGGGTTATCGGCGGGGACGCATGAGCGCCGAAGAATACGCCGACCTTATCCAACAACAGGTGTTGCCGGCTTACGCCAATATTCGCGCCCTTGCGCAAGACGAAGGTCTGCTCCAACCTCAGGTGGCCTGGGGCTACTATCGTTGCTACAGCGAGAAGGATGTTCTTATCGTCGAAGATGGCGGGCGCGAATATCCCTATCTGTTTCCGCGGCAGGATTTCGCGCCCAACCTGTGCATCGCCGATTACTTCCGCGCCGCCGATCAGGGCGGCGATCTGGTTGGCTTTTTTGTGGTCACCCTCGGGCCGCAACTGGCGGAAAAAACCGCCGCGCTCTATGCACAAAACGCTTACCAC
>JAACTI010000027.1 GCA_009993495.1 Deltaproteobacteria bacterium
AACGCTTTCGCGCGCGCCTCGAACAGCAACCCTATCCTGAATTGATGGCCGAATTGCTGGAAGAATCGGGGTATCTCCCGGCCCTGCGTGAAGAGGCGGATAGCGCCCTGACCGACGGCCAACGCCAGGAAGCCCGTGGGCGCCTCGAAAATCTGGAACAGTTGCTGGCGGGAATGGAAGAACACCATGCCCGCGCTGGTTCTTTGGCCGATTATCTGGAGGAAATTGCCTTGGTAACGGATCTCGATCGCCTCGACCAGCAGAAAGACCATGTCACCCTCATGACCCTGCATGCCGCCAAGGGGCTCGAATTCCCGGTGGTATTTATGACCGGTCTCGAAGAAGGGCTCTTTCCCCACAACCGGGGAGACGGCAGCAACGTGGAAGAGGAGCGTCGTCTCTGCTACGTGGGCATGACCCGGGCGATGAAACATTTGTATTTGACCCACGCCCGGCGGCGCCGTATTTACGGCAGTTACCAATATAATGCCCCCAGCCGCTTTCTGGCTGAGATACCGCGCCCCAGTGAACCGACACCCCTTCCCCAGGAAACAGGCGGACACAATCTGGCCGCACTTTTTGCCACGGTTGACGATGACAGTTCACCCGCACCCCTTGCGACTACCGCAGATAAGGGCTTCGACGAAATTGAAGTGATCCCGGAAGCCGAAGAGGGCTTGCGGTTGGGAATGCGGGTGCGGCATATCAAATTTGGAATCGGCACAGTGCGCCGTCTCGAAGGTCGCGGCGACAACCAGAAGGTGATCGTTTATTTCGAACGCATTGGCCCCAAAAAGTTGCTGTTACGTTTTGCCGGGCTGGAACCGGCCTAAGGACACGGTAATGCTCCCTGCCTTGCAAACCTTTCAGCTGTTGCTGGTGGATGACAACCCGACCAATCTGGAGCTGATGTGTCGAATTGTTGAACGCCACCTGCCCGAAGTCCGCTGTCTGTTGGCTCGCAATGCGGCTGAAGGGTATAAGTTGCTGCAAAACCAGCAGATTGACGGGGCATTTATTGATGTTCAAATGCCCCGGATTACCGGCATCGACATGTGCCGCGCGCTGAAAAAAAACCCCGAAACCGCCCATATTCCCCTGGTGCTCTTAACCGCTCATGTGGCCAGCCCGCAAACCCGGGCCGAGGGTCTGGATGCCGGGGCCTACGACTTTATCAGTCAGCCGATCAGTAATGTTGAACTGCTGGCGCGCCTGCGGGTTATGCTGCGGATGCAGCGCGAGCGCAAACACTTGGCCGAGCGCTGTCTGCTCATTCCGCCGGAATTAAACCAACATCCCTTATTGCCTCAGATCAGGGGGCTGCTAAATGCGGCAGAGGCCCTGTCCCTTGACCCCCTGGAACTATCTGAGCTTCTTGAACAGCTTGGCTCGCAGCCCAAGATAAACGCGCTCCAGTTTGTTGATGTGCTCTTGCCAAAACTCCCGGCCAGTGTTCAACGCGGTTTACTCAAACTTGCCTTACTCAACGAAATTCCCCTGACCCTGTTGGCTCAGTTTGCCGATCTCGGACGCACGCCCGAGGTGCTGGCGTATTTGCTGCGGCGCAACTTTTATATCCACCTCCAGGAGGCTTGCTACCACATTGAAGTGGAGCTGCACCTTCCTTTACGTAGACTCGCCCTTAGCTGCCTTGATCTACCGACGCAGCACGAATTTCATGGCCGCGTGGCCCAGCTGTATCAGCAGGAGGAAAATTTTAACGCAGCCTTTTTGCATTTAATCAAGGGTGAATTTTTCGTCGAAGCGGCCAATCTGTTCCGCCTGACCGGCCTCAATCTGATCCAGACGGAAACGCCCCTGACCGCACAGAGCCTGGAGGCCTTACCCGAAGACGTGGCGGCAAAATCGGGCTGGTTGAGCCTTTTCTGCGGCAGTGCCAACCTGATATTGGCGCCTGAACAGGCAGGAAACTGGCTCGAACTGGCGCGTTCGCACTTCAGTGCCTGCGCCGACACTTGCGGCGAATTATTGGCCCTGGCCCAGCAACTGCGCCAGCATCTGCTGGTTGACGGACTCTTCTATTACGGACGTGAAATTTTGCCGCGGAGCGCCGAACTCTTTGCCCTGCATCAGGCCAGCCTTGATCCCCATCATCAAGCCTTTATTATGCTTGCCCTGGCGGCCGGATACGGCTTTTTCAGCGCCGAAACCCGCAAGGGTGAGGCTCTGGCACGGCTTGGTCTTGAGCTGGCCCAGCGTAACCAGTACCCGCAACTTGAGTTTGAAGGACGCTTGGTCTGCGCCTATCTGGCGTTGTTGCGTGGTCGCAGCAGCGTGGCCTATGCCGAAATCGAAAGTGCCTGGCGCCTGGTTTGTGCCGGGGTTCAGCCCCTGCCGACCCTGTACCTGTTAGCGACGGATCTGCTGTTACAATCGGGTGATCTGGCGGGATACGCCGTGCAACGCCAGCAGATGCTGGAGCATTTCCCCTGGCAGCAACTGCAACAGGGCACCCAGGCCACCCTCCTTGATGTGTGCGAGGTGCAAGCCTGCCTGCAAAAGCAAGACCTGGACGGTGCCGAAGCCAGCCTCTCGGTGGCCACCCGCCAAGGACAGGCGGCACACAATCCCCATCTGCGCAGTATTTTGTTGCAATATCAAGCCCTGATCAACGCCCACAAAGGCAGGGATGAAATGGCCCAGGCCGAGCTCGAAGAATCCCTCAAATTACGCCAACGGGCAGGCGGCGGGTTTTACCAGATTGCCAATCTGCTGGTTTGTGCCCTGACCCTGCACCAGTTAAAAAAATCCGCCCAAGCTCTCCCGTTGTTGCAACAGGCCCTGGCCCTTTCCCTGGAACAGGACGAACTCTTGGTGCGGCCAACACTCCATGCGGCTCTTGCTCTGATCCACGCCCAGCGCGCTGAAACCGTTGAAGCCCTGGAGCATTTGCATGCAATGCTCCTCCTGTTGCGCCAACCCTTTAAAAACTGTTATTTATTCTTACCCGAACTCCTCGAAACCCTGCCCCTGGCGGTAGAAAACGATGTTTTCCCCGAGATAGCGGCCCAGCTGGCGGTCCAGGTTCTGGGCCAGGAATTGAGCGACGACGGCCAGTTGATCCCCAGCCTGAAATTCCAGCTGCTGGGTGGATTTGTCATGCAACTGGGCAAGGCCCCTCAAAGGGATCTCAGCAGTCTGGGGGCCGCCAGCCGTTATCTGCTGTATCTGCTGATTTTTGCGCCGGGCCGCCAGCTGGGGCTAGATCTTCTCTGTCGCCAGGTTTGGCCTGATTTACCCCCGGCCCGCGCCCGGCAGAACCTGGATACCCTGCTGCTGCGCTTGCGTAAAATTCTCGAAGAAATGCAGGCGGGCAGCGGACGCACCTACCTGCCCCTGGAGCGTGGTGTTTTGCGCTTGCGTTATGCCCAGGTCGATGCCGTCACCTACCGGGATAAAATCGAAGCGGGTCGGAAGCTGTTAAGACGTGGAGATAGCTGGCAAGCCAGCCATCAGTTGCTGGCCGGTGAACGTCTGTGGCAGGGAGAATTACTTCAGGGTTACGATTTGAACGATGACATGTTGAGCCGACAGACGTATTATAACGAGCTACGTTTTGAACAGCTTGAATTGCTCGGCAGCCTTGATCCCGTTTTTACGCATGTCTTTGACTTGGAGACTCTCCTGCTGCAGGGCCTGGATGCTGACCCGATTCGCGAACCCCTGCTCAGGCGATTGCTTGAACTGTATCGGCGCCAAAACAATGTCATTAAACCGAAAAACCTGCTCAAGCGTTATCGTGCGGCTTTACAGCAGGTGGACTTTTCGCCGGGTGAAATTGAAGAAATCATGCACGCATTGCAAACCCATCACGCACTCATCAACCCCTAACCGGCCCACAGCAAAGGATCGATAAAAAAATGAGCAAGTGCAACAGTTGCAACGACAGCTCCTGCGCGACTCGCCAACCACAACCGCAGGAAAATAATGAACAATTTTTGCGCCGTCAGGCATTGGAAAGTCGTTTATGTCCCATCAAAAACCGCATTCTGGTGATGTCAGGCAAAGGGGGCGTCGGCAAAAGCACCACCGCCGTCAATTTAGCCATTGCGCTGTCGCAGCAGGGCAACCGGGTTGGACTGCTGGATATCGACCTGCATGGGCCGAGTTTGCCGAAAATGCTCGGCCTTGAAGATGTGCGCCCCAAGGGCAACGCGGAGGGCATTTTGCCCCTCGAATTTGTTGGCCTCAAACTGATGTCCATTGGCTTTCTGTTGCAAAAAACCAGCGATGCCATGATCATCCGCGGACCGATGAAAAACGGGGCCATCCAGCAACTGCTTGCCGATGTGGCCTGGGGAGAGCTCGACTATCTGGTGGTCGATTGCCCGCCCGGCACCGGCGATGAACCCTTAAGCGCCGTGCAGATGCTGAATAAGGGCGCGGTGGGCGCGGTGATTGTCACCACCCCCCAGGATGTCGCTCTGGTCGATGTCGAAAAATCCATCAGTTTCTGTCAGCAGATGAAACTGCCGATTATCGGCATGATCGAAAATATGAGCGGTTTTATCTGCCCGCACTGCGACAAGCGTTCGGATATTTTTAAAAGTGGTGGCGGCAGCAAGCTGGCAGAAAAGTACGACATTCCTTTCCTTGCGCGGGTGCCCCTTGATCCGCGCATGGTGGTCGCGGGCGACAGCGGCAAACCGCATATTCTTTCGCATCCCGAATCCGAATGCAGTATCGCCCTGGAGCAGGCGGCCGACCAGGTGAGTCACTACTGGCCCGCGACTGTCACGGAGAGCAGAGCATGAAAATTCAGCGGATCGAAGTGGAACAGGTTGCGCGTCTGGCACGCCTGGCCTTGCAAGACGACGAACTGGAGGCGCTGACGGAACAGATGGATCAACTGCTCGCCTATGTGGAAAAGCTCAATGAACTCGATACCGAGGGCATTATCCCAACCGCCCACGCGGTGCCGATGGAAAATGCCTTTCGCGCCGATGAGATCAAGGCCTCCATCGGCACAGAAAAAGCTCTGAGCAACGCACCTCAGCGTGAAGAGAGTTGTTTTGTGGTGCCGAAAGTGATCGAGTAGTCACCTTTACTGAAATTTCAGGAGTTTTCATGTCTTTTCCCCCAACGAGTATCACGCAGTTACACCAGCAACTGCGCAGTGGTCGGCTCAGTGCCGTTGAAGTGACCCGTCACTTTCTGCAGCGGATTGAGCAGACCAACCCGCAGGTCAATGCCTTTATCACGGTTTGCGCCGAACAGGCCTTGCAAGCTGCCGCTGCGGCCGATCGCCAACTGGCGACGGGTGAGGCTCCGCCACTCTGTGGAATTCCCCTGGCGGTCAAAGATATTTTCAATACCGAAGGCCTCGCCACCAGCTGTGGCTCGCGCATATTGCACAACTATATTTCGCCCTACGATGCGACCGCCTTTGCCCGTCTCAAGCAGCAGGGGGCAGTGCTGCTTGGCAAGCTGAATATGGACGAGTTCGCCATGGGCAGCTCCAATGAAAACAGCGCCAGTGGCCCGGTGCATAATCCCTGGGATCTGCAACGGGTGCCCGGCGGCTCATCGGGCGGAAGCGCCGCGGCCCTGGCTGCCAGTCAGGCCCTGGCAACCCTGGGAACCGATACCGGCGGCTCGATTCGGCAACCCGCCGCCTTTTGCGGAGTGGTCGGGGTTAAGCCGACCTATGGCCGGGTGTCGCGTTACGGCGTGATCGCCTATGCGTCGAGTCTCGATCAGGTCGGGCCTTTGGCAAATACTGTCGCCGATGCGGCCCTGCTGCTGGGGGCCATCGCCGGTTATGACGCAGCCGATTCCACCAGCGTCGACTGCCCGGTACCCGATTATCTGGCCGATCTCAATGCCGGGGTCAAGGGTTTAAAAATTGGTCTGCCGCAGGAATATTTTATTGAGGGACTGGCACCGGCGGTTAAGCAGGCGGTCGCCGCCGCGATTGAGGTTTATCGCAGCCTGGGAGCTGAAATTGTCGAGGTCAGTCTGCCGCGCACCGCTTACGCCATTGCCTGTTATTATCTCATCGCCACCGCCGAAGCCTCGAGTAACCTGGCGCGTTACGACGGAGTGCGCTTCGGTTTGCGCGAGCAGCAGGATGGCGGTTTGCTCCAGATGTACGAACAGAGCCGCGCCGCCGGTTTCGGCGCCGAAGTCAAGCGCCGCATCATGCTCGGCACCTATGCTTTGTCCTCGGGCTATTACGATGCTTATTATCTCAAGGCGCAAAAGGTTCGCACCCTGATCCGCGAAGATTTCAACCGCGCTTTTGAACAGGTTGATCTGCTGCTGACCCCGGTCGCCCCCACCACCGCCTTTGCCTTGGGGGAAAAAACCGACGATCCGTTGCACATGTATTTGTCGGACATTTTTACCGTGCCGGTCAATCTGGCCGGTACCTGCGCCCTCAGCCTGCCCTGCGGCAGGGATGGCCAGCTGCCGGTTGGGCTGCAATTGATCGGCAAGCCCTTTGCTGAAGCCCAGCTGCTGCAGGCCGCCCAGGCCTTTGAAAGCGCTACCGACTGGCATCTGCAGCGCGCACCTCTCGCTTAATACTTGACAAGGCAGGGATTTTACATGCACTCACGTTATGAAGTCGTCATCGGTCTGGAAGTCCATGTTCAGCTCACGACCAAAACCAAAATTTTCTGTGGTTGCGCCACCGCCTTCGGCCGGCAGCCCAATTCACAGACCTGCCCGGTGTGTCTTGGTCTGCCCGGCGCCCTGCCGGTCCTCAATCAGCAAGCGGTCGAATATGCCATTCGTGCCGGGCTGGCAACCCATTGCACTATCGCGCCGCGCTCAATCTTTGCGCGCAAAAATTATTTTTACCCCGATCTGCCCAAGGGCTACCAGATTTCACAGTTTGAACTGCCGGTCTGTGAGCATGGCTGGCTTGATATTGATCTGAACCACAAGGAACCTAAACGCATCGGCATCACCCGCATCCATATGGAAGAGGACGCGGGCAAATTGCTCCACGGCGGCACGGCGGGCAGCCGGGTTGACCTCAATCGCGCCTGCACGCCCCTGCTGGAAGTGGTTTCGGAGCCCGATATGCGCAGCGCCGATGAGGCGATCGAATATCTCAAACAGCTGCATCAAATTGTCATGTATCTGGGTATTTGCGACGGCAACCTGGAAGAAGGTTCCTTCCGCTGCGACGCCAACGTGTCGCTGCGACCCTTCGGTCAGGCCGAACTGGGAACCCGCGCCGAGCTGAAAAATATCAATTCGTTTCGCTTCATCAAACAGGCAATAGAATACGAAGTTGAACGTCAGGCCGACATTCTCGATGAGGGCGGTAAGATCATTCAGGAAACTCGGCTTTTCGATGCCGACAGCGGCACCACCCGTTCCATGCGCGGCAAGGAAGAAGCCCACGACTATCGTTATTTTCCTGATCCCGATCTGGTGCCCCTGGTGATTGATGCCGCCTGGATCGAAGGGGTGCGGGCCGAACTGCCCGAGTTGCCGGAAGCCAAACGCCAGCGCTACATAGAACAGCTGGGGCTGCCCGCATACGATGCCGGCGTGCTCGCGGCTGAGCGGGCGGTGGCCGAATATTTCGACGCCCTGGTCGCTCTGCACCCTCAGGCGAAAATCTGTTCCAACTGGGTGATGGGCGAAGTGCTGCGCGCCCTCAAGGAAAAAGAGAGCAGCATCAGTGCCTGTCCCCTGCCCCCGGCAGCCCTGGCCAGTCTGCTGCAACGCATCGACGACAACACCATTTCCAACAAAATTGCCAAGCAGGTGTTTGAAGCCATGTGGCAATCGGGAGCCGGGGCCGATGAGATTATTGACCAACAGGGGCTGAAACAGGTCAGTGACAGCGGTGCCATTGAAGGCCTTGTCGATGAAATTCTGGCAGCCAACAGCGCCCAGGTTGAACAATACCGTGGCGGCAACGAAAAAGTTCTGGGCTTTTTTGTCGGTCAGGTCATGCGCGCCAGCAAGGGAAAAGCTAACCCGGCACTGGTCAATCAGATTCTACAAAATAAACTGGGGTCACGAAGCTGACCCAGGCAGACAAAAGGAAAAAATATGGCCTGTCCCATCGACACCACCAGTATTCGTCCACTTATTTACGCTGCGGGTAAATGCCGCATGCTCGACCAGCGCAAGCTGCCGACGGAAGAAATCTGGCTCGAATATGACAGCTATCAGGGGGTTGCCGAAGCAATTCGCAGCATGGTGGTACGCGGGGCCCCGGCCATTGGGGTTGCGGCGGCGATTGGTGCCTGGTTTGGCGCGCGCGACATTGAAGCTGCGACCGGTACCGAGTTCATGGCGAAATTTTCCCAGATTTGCAGCCATCTGGCGGCAACGCGACCGACGGCGGTCAATCTGCACTGGGCCCTGCAACGGATGCAAAGTTTCGCCCGGGCCAATGTGGAGCGATCCGTCACCGAACTCAAGATCGGTCTCGAATACGAAGCCCTGGCCATCGCCGAAGAGGATGAGCGTTTGTGCCGCAAGCTGGGGAAAAACGGCGCGGTGCTGATTGCCGATGGCGCACGGGTGCTGACTCACTGTAACGCCGGTGCCCTGGCGACGGCCGGTTACGGCACCGCCCTGGGCGTGTTGCGGGCGGCAGTGGCTGCAGGCAAGAAAATTTCAGTATTGGCCGACGAAACCCGCCCCTTTTTGCAGGGTGCCCGCCTGACCGCCTGGGAATTACAGCGTGACCAGATTCCGGTGACCCTGATCTGTGACAATATGGCGGGTTATCTGATGCGCAAAGGGGAAATCGATTGTGTTATTGTCGGGGCCGACCGCATCAGCGCCAACGGCGATGTGGCCAACAAAATCGGCACCTACAGCCTGGCGGTGCTGGCCAAAGAGCATCAACTGCCCTTTTACGTTGCCGCCCCTCTTTCAACTATCGACCTGAACCTGGCCAATGGTTCCCTGATTCCGATTGAAGAACGCAGTGCCGAAGAATTGACCCATCTCGGTGGAATTCAGCTGGCCCCCACAGGAGTGCCGGTCAGAAATCCGGCCTTTGATGTCACCCCAGCACGGCTGGTGAGCGCAATTATTACCGAAGCAGGTGTGGTTAAAGGAGATTACCTCAAGGGGCTGGCAGCGCTTTTTTAAGCCGCCACTCATCATCATGGCATCATTGATCCGGTAACGCGGGGGTTCCTTGGATTTTCCAGATATCGTCACAATTCACGAGCTGCTCAAGGCAGCGCAAAGCCAAAACCTTAATCGCCAGCTGGCGGAAGCCGGGTTCACTCAAGCCGCACGCAGCGCCGAAAATTTGCGCCTGATTTCTGCGGTTTGGCCGCAGCCGAGCCTGGTGTGCGCAATCATTAAGGACGCGCTCCAATCTGCCGACCCCGATCAGGCTCTCAATGTGCTGGAACGCTTACTTTCCGTTGTCGAACATGCCGAGTTGCAGCAGGTGCTGGAAACCGAGGGGTCGCGCAAGCAACTGCTACGGGTGCTGGGGGGCTCCCCCTTTCTCGGCTCTTTACTCGCCAGAAACTCTCAGTTTTTCACCCGTCTTTTCATAGATGGCGACCTTTTGCGCACCTGCGAGGCCGCGCAGATGCTGGCCGCCTTGCACGCCCTGATTCCCCTCGAAACCTCGCCTGAAGACTGTGATCTGTTGCTGCGCACCTTTAAGGCGCGGCAATTTTTACGCATTGGTAGTCGCGATCTGCTCGGCCTGGCCAGTCTGGAGGAGGTTACCGCCGAACTCAGTGATCTGGCCGCCGCCAGCTTGCAGATTGCCTATGAATTCTGTTCCTATCAGCTGCAAGCGGAATACGGCAAGCCGTTTCACGCAGATGGTCAAGCTGCCGAATTCTGCGTGCTGGGCATGGGCAAGCTTGGCGGACGTGAACTGAATTTTTCTTCAGATATTGATCTGATTTATTGCTATTCCAGTGTCAACGGCCAAACCTGCGGCACTGGCAGTCGTGGTGAAAAAATTGAGTTGCGGCGCTACTTTATCAAACTTGCCGAAATGATCACTCGCGCCCTCAATCAGCCTACCGCCGCCGGCTTTGTCTTTCGCGTCGACACCCGTCTGCGGCCCGACGGTAACAGCGGCGACCTGGCAATTTCACTCAATGCCGCCGAAGCCTATTATGAATCCTGGGGGCAGAGTTGGGAGCGGGCCGTGATGATCAAGGCCCGCCCGGTAGCCGGAAGCTTGCGCCTTGGCAATGAACTCCTGTCCCGTTTGGAGCCTTTTGTTTACCGACGTTTTCTCGATTTCAGCATGATTGAAGATATTATGCTGATGAAGCGCAAGATTGACGCCAGCCTTAAGCGCGACCAGGAAGCCGAACGTAACCTCAAACTCGGGCGCGGTGGCATTCGTGAAATCGAATTTTTTATTCAAGCCGAGCAATTGGTCAACGGCGGCAAAAACCGGCACTTGCGCGAACGAAATTCTCTCAAGGCCCTGGCACTCTTAGCCGAACAGCAGATCGTGACCCCTGAGGATACCAAGGTGTTGCAGCAGGCTTACCGTTTCCTGCGGACGGTTGAACATCGCATTCAAATTGTGCATGAACGTCAAACCCATTCCTTGCCGACCCAGGCCCAAGAGATGCACACACTGGCGCGGCGCTGCGGTTTTTTTGAGCAACAGGCTTTTGAAGATCAACTTGAGGCTCACCGCGCTCAAGTCTGTCGCATTTACTGCGATCTGTTTCACAGCAACGAACCCCTTGAAGAAGTGCCCCGCCCTGTGCGTCTGCTCCTCGACCCCGAAACCAACAGCGACCTGGCCAAGGATATTCTCGAAGAACAGGGCTTCCGCCATCCCGACAGCGCCTACGAGAGCCTCAAAATTCTCCAGGGTCACCAGATTCGCCGCTTAACGCCTCGCGGGCGACGATATCTGGAGCAGCTGGCACCGCACTTGCTGAGCGAACTCCTCAATTCGCCCAATCCCGATCAAGCGCTGAACAATCTGGAGGCCTTTCTCAACCACCTGCGCAGCCGCACAATTTTTTATGCACTCCTTGCTGAAAATTTAGAAATTGTTAAACTCTTAATTTCGCTCTTTGGCTCCAGCCAGCTCTTGTCGCGCATTTTTATTCAGCGCCCCGAATTGCTCGACACTATGGTTTCCCGCGCCTACGCGGTGTGTGTCAAGTCGAGACAGGGCATGGCCGAAGATTTGAATTCCCAGATGCAGGCGGCCCTCAGTTATGAAGATCGCCTCGACATCTTACGGCGCTTCCGTCATGAAGAATTTTTGCGCATCGCCCTTAATGATCTGCATGGCGAGTTACGCCAGGGTGAAATCACCCGGCAGTTATCCTGGCTGGCGGAGGTCTGCCTAACGTCTGCCATCGCTATCGCGCGCCAGGAATTGATTCCACGTTTCGGTTTGCCTTTTTTGGCCGCGGCGCCAGACAGTGAAGTCGCATTTGGCGTGGTTGCCATGGGCAAGCTTAGCGGCTTTGAGTTGAATTACCATTCGGATCTGGATGTCATTTTTTTATACCAGGGGGCCGGAAGAACACGCGCGGTGGCAGGAACCGAGCCGGAGCGTTTTCGCGCATTGAATGCCCAGGAATACTTTGCCCGTCTGGCCCAGCGCATCATCAGCGTTTTGACGCTGGTGACCAGCGAAGGAATTGTTTATAAAATTGATACGCAGTTGCGTCCTTCAGGCAACCAGGGGCCACTGGTCACGGGGCTGGATGTTTTTGAGCGCTACCACCGTGAAAGCGCCCAGCCCTGGGAGCGGCAGTCTATGACTCGGGCCCGCATGATCTGTGGGCCGACAGAATTTTTAATCCGGGCACAGGCGCTGATTGAAACCCTGGCCTATGAACCTGAGCTCCCCGGAAATCTGGCGGAAGAAATCTCCCGGCTACGGCAGCGGATGGAAAAGGAAATAGCCCGCGAAAATGATGCGCGAATCAATATCAAAACCGGGCGCGGCGGCATGGTCGATGTCGAATTTATCTGTCAGTATCTGCAATTGTTGCATGGCAGACAACAGCCCGAGTTGCGCACCCAGAACACCCTGGAAACCTTGAAATGTCTGCACACTCTTCAGCTGCTCAGTGACGCCGACAGTCAGGTTTTAATTCAAGGTTACAAAGCATTGCGCCGTCTCGAAAACAAGTTGCGCCTGCTTTACGATCAGTCCATGAACGAATTAAGCATAGGCGGCACCGGCTTGCGACCCATTGCCCGCAGCCTGGGGTACACCAAGGAGGTGCGCCAGCCCGAAGAACAGCTACTGGCGGATTATCATCAGATGACAGAAAAAATTCGCCGGGTTTTCGATTCTCTTTTGGGAAGTGAAAAATTTCCCACGGCATAAAGGCAAAACCGGTATGACACACAAAATAATGGTGATCGACGATGACCGTAGCATCCGGCTGTATCTGCAAAAAGTTCTCGCGGTTAAAGGCTATGAAGTAGCACTGGCTGACCGCGGTGCCATTGGTTTGCAGCGTTTGCTGGCCGAGAGCTTCGACCTGGTGTTTATTGACATGAATATGCCGGAAATTTCGGGTCAGGCCATTTGTGCGGCCTTGCGCAATCAAGCCAAGACGCGCGATTTGCCCCTGGTCTTGATGACCGCCATGTTCAAAACGCCCCAGCAAAAGGAAGACCTAAAACAAGAATTCGGGGCCAATGCGTTTTTACTCAAACCTTTCACGGTCAGCGATATTTTTACCCTGGTCGAGGAGCTGCTAGGCCCGCAGGCGGGATCCCCTGCGGCGGAGCCCCAGGCCCAACCGGCTGGATCGACGTTAGACCCAACGGCAGCTAAGGCCAGGCCGCAAGCGGACAAAAAACCGCCCTCCGATGGGGTTGAAGGCAGCCTGCTCAAGGTGCCCCTGCCGCTGATACTGCACAAACTTTACACCTTGAAACAAACAGGGCTGCTTCATTTGCAGAACCAATCGGCGCGCAAGGTGATCTACATCAAAAAGGGCTACCCAGTTTTTGCCCGCTCAAATATTCTGGGCGAATGCCTGGGACGCCTGTTGGTCAAAGAAAATATCATTACCCAGGTCGACTGCGATCAATCCGTGGAAAAAAGCAAGGAGTCCGGGCGCTTGCAAGGCACAGTGCTCATTGATATGGGTCTGTTAACCCCCCAGGATCTGCACAAGGCCCTCAAGCAGCAGGTCACCATCAAATTGCTGAATGCCTTTGCCTGGAGCAATGGGGTTTTTGCCTTTACGCCCCAGACTGATTTGAAAAAAAATCTGACCACCATTGAGCTTTCACCGGCAGCACTGATTTATCAGGGGATCAAAGACTTCTGGAATCGTGAACGCATTATCCAGTATTTACAGCCCTTTCACAAAGATTACTTGAGTCAGTCGCAAAACCCGCAGTACCTGTTTCAAGATATTGGCCTCAACCCACGCGGTGAAGAAATTTTTGCCGAATGTCTGGGAGATCTCACCCTGGACGATATTTTAAAAAAGCATCCCCTGTCAAAAACCGAGGTCGAGCAAACCCTGGCGGCCTTGTTGATTTCAGGCATGGTGGTCAATCACACCGCCCCCAGTGTCCTTGACCCTGAGGCGCAGGCCCGGCGCAAGGCCTTGCGCCCCATAGACAGTGAATTACGCAAGCAGATTACACAAGATTACAAACAGATTCTCCAATCCGACTACTTTTCAGCCCTGGGAGTTGACCAGAAATGTGATAGTTCCGGGGTGCGCCGGGCCTATTATCGCCTGGCCAAACAGTATCATCCCGACCGTTTTCTGGGGCGCGGACTTTCCGACGACATGGAAGCCAAGGTCAACGAAATTTTCGGCCATATTACCCAGGCTTACAGCGTGCTGAGCAACCCGACAACGCGGGCAGACTATTGCGGGAAAGTCGAAAAAGGGCCGAAAACCAAGGTGGACATCAACCAGGTGATCGAAGCAGAAACCGCCTTCCAGCAGGGGCGGGCCTTGCTGAAAGTCCGGCAATATAAAGAGGCCGCCACCAAATTAAAAATTTGCATCGAACTCAGTCCCGAAGAACCGGAATACCTGACCAGCTACGCCTGGGCGCTGTTCAAGACGTCCCCGGAAAATCCGACCCGGCAGAATCAGGCCCTTGAAATCCTCCTCAGCTCGCGGGAACTGAATCCGGGGCTGGAAACAACCCATTTGTACCTGGGTTATGTTTACCAGGCGCAAAATAAAGACCGTCAGTCAGAAAAATCTTTTGAAATGGCGGTGCAGGCCAACCCCGACTGTACCGAGGCTTTGCGAGAGCTGCGCCTGATGAACCTGCGCCGCGAGCAGACTGAACCCTCAAAAGGCTTGTTTCACAAATTGCTCAACAAGGATAAATAGGCGGGTTATTCCCTTGCCATAATGCGCGTCATGCGGGTCAAATTGAGTTGATGCAGAGCCTCGGCAAAGAGGTTACTGCCCAGCACCGGACGCACCCGTTTTAAATATTGCCCGATAATGCGACTGCGAATTTCTTCGCGAATGGCGCGATCTTTGGGTGTACAAACGACCCCGACCTGAATCTGCTCGCCGCGACCAATCTCCTGCCCGCGCAGGGAGTAAACCGACCTGGAGGGCAAGTCAAAAACCTTGTCTTCGCTCGACAAATAAATGTGCATTTTTTCGGCGCGAACAAATTCTCGCGGCGAGACGAAGCGCAAACCGCGATCGGCGATGGTGACGGTCGTCGTGCTGAAGGTTTGGTCAATGGCGGAGACCTCAATCGGCCAGGCAGCCGCGATCCGGATATGATTACGCGGCGTGCGGTGAAAGTGATTTTCAATCGCCAGATAGAGATTTTCGATGGTCAGAGGCAACTCAAGCTGGTTGCGCCCCTGATAGTGGGAAGCACTCAGGGTCAGACGGTGAAGAAATGACTCCGGTGGCACCAGCTTTTCGGTGATAATCAAGAGCGCATTCGGCTCGGTCGCGTCGGTTAACTG
>JAACTI010000028.1 GCA_009993495.1 Deltaproteobacteria bacterium
TTTTTCTCTGCGCCTTTGCGACTCTGCGCGAGATGCCCTTGACTCTCACGGTCATTTTTACACCAAGGCTACGGAACAGGTACAATTTGGCGTTATTCTTCGACAGTCAACTCAATGAGGGAGTGTTGTTCGGTATGACAATCGGGACATTCAAAGACCCGGGTGTCGTGCCACCAGGGTTCGGATCCCCAGTAAACCGGATTGCCGATGCAATTGATATGACGCACCCGATTGAAATTTTTTGCACTGCCGCACTGCGCACAATACAACCACACCCGCCCAGCGGCGCAGGCCTGTAAAAATTCTCCTGGATTTGACATACCGACCCCATTCTATTTTACCTGCCGACTTCTGAAAGACTGACACCAGCGGTTTTTTACTCGAAGGCAACCACAAAAGCCCCGGCAAAGTCCTGGCGCACCTGCTCCTTGGCGATTTCAGCGTCTTGCAACGAGAGGAAGTCACCAACCCTGACCCGATAGAGCGTGCGGCCATCGGCATAACCCTGATGCACCTCAGCGCGGCCAAAACGCGGGCGCAGGGATGCGGCAAAACGCTCGGCATTGGCTGCCTGGGAAAAAGCGCCGACTTGCAGGGCAAAGTGTCCAGTATCATAGCTAACCGGAGCACGGTAACTGACTTGCGCCCCCTGACGCTTGGCGAATCCCAGGGCCACCACTTCCACCGGCGCAGTGCCGGTGTCAACAATATCAAGCTGCCTGGCGGCAGCAAAAGAAAGGTCAATCACGCGCCCGGCGACGAAGGGACCGCGATCGTTGACGCGCACTTTTACCGATTTGCCGTTACGTTGGTTGGTCACCCGGACATCCACACCGAGGGGCAGGGTTTTGTGGGCGGCGGTCATGGCGTACATATCGTAAATTTCGCCATTACTGGTGCGCCGGCCATGAAACTTTTTGCCGTACCAGCTCGCAATCCCGCGCTGGCTGAAACCTTGATGATCACGCAGGGGCTGATAACGCAGACCGTCGACTGCATAAGGCTTTTGCCAACCCTTGAGTTCGCGGCTCTCTGGGGTTTCAATGACGCGGGTCTGGTGACCGGCGCAGCCTGCCAGACTCAGCACCAGCGCCAGCAGAAGCAGTAAAGGCATTTCAGTTGAACTCTTCCACCCGGGTCATGGCACGAAAGCGCTGATAGCGTTGTTCAACCAGCTCCTCCGCCGACAGTTTTGCAAGTTCATCCAGATGTTTTTTCAGGTAGGTTTTCAAACTGGCCGCAGCCACAGGATAATCACGGTGCGCGCCACCCAGGGGTTCAGGCACCACATCATCAATGACGCAACCAAGGGCTTCAACATCGCGGGCCGTCAATTTGAGGGCTTCTGCTGCTTGCGGACCCTTGGTGCCATCGCTCCATAAAATCGCGGCACAGCCTTCGGGCGAAATAACCGCATAGACCGAATATTCCATCATCAAGACCCGGTTACCCACGGCGACGGCCAAGGCACCGCCGGAACCACCTTCCCCCGTCACCGTGACAATGACCGGCACCTTGAGCATGGCCATTTCCCGCAAATTACGCGCAATCGCCTCGGCCTGGCCGCGTTCTTCGGCACCGATTCCAGGAAAGGCCCCCGGCGTATCGACGAAGGTAAAAATCGGCAAGCCAAACTGTTCGGCCATCTGCATGACCCGCAAAGCCTTGCGATAGCCTTCAGGGTTGGGCATACCAAAATTGCGATAGACCTTTTCTTTGGTGTTGCGCCCCTTTTGATGGCCGATAACACAACAGGGCTGCCCGTCTAATCGCGCGAAGCCACACACTAAAGCCGGGTCGTCGCGAAAGTTGCGATCGCCATGAACCTCAAACCAGTCGGTGAAAATCTGATCAATAAAATCGAGGGTATAAGGCCGATCGGCGTGACGCGCCAGCTGGGTGCGCTGCCATCGGCTGAGATTGCTGAAAATGTCTTTTTTGAGTTTTTCTGATTTCTTTTCCAGCTTCTGAATATCACTGGAAAAATCGACATTATCGGTCGAATAGTCGCGCAGTTCGCCGATTTTGGTCTCTAGCTCGGCCAGGGGTTTTTCAAAATCCAGATAAGTACTCA
This sequence comes from Deltaproteobacteria bacterium, assembly GCA_009993495.1. GTDB lineage: Bacteria > Desulfobacterota > Desulfuromonadia > Desulfuromonadales > Geopsychrobacteraceae > Geopsychrobacter. Next base: position 2,075 of record JAACTI010000028.1, read on the forward strand.
TGCACAGCTCCCAGGGTCACTCCTTTGGTCAAGCGACCGGCGGATAGAAAAAAATCAAAAAAATGCGGTAACTATTCACCGTGCAGAGCCCGAGGCCGCCGTGGAACGGGTATCTGTCACCCGGATGGCGACAGCTAAGCCCCAAGGAGGAATTCATGCGGCCCGTGGAATGGGGGTCTCGGGCTCTGTGACTACGGAGCTGAATAGATACAAAGTGCGCAGCATATATGAGTTTGCCGGACAGTTCAAGACTGACGTACAGCCCATCCAGCCACTACTCGAAAGTCATGACACTGTAACCAAACAATTTTTCGACCTCGGCCATGGCTTCGTTGGAGGCCGCCATGCGCATCTGTTGCGGCAGCCGGATCACCGTTTCGCTGCGATCGGGAATAACCAGACGCAGGGCAACATCACAGGCCCCGCGATAACGCTGCACAATCGACTTTAATTGGCGCAACTGCATTTCTTCAAGACCCGGCGTGGTGAGACGGATAGTGATGCGCCGTGTCTGCTTTTGCGTTACATCACGCAGGAGTTCAACATGATTAACCAATAATTTACAGGCTTCTTCACCAACGTCCAGTTCACCGCTCAGAAACAAGGGCTCTTCACCCTTGAGCAGCTCCATGGATGCTGCGTAAACCTCGGGAAAAACCACGCATTCCACCGAGCCGCTGAGATCTTCCAGATTGACGAACGCCATGCGGTCGCCCTTTTTTGTCATCAACTCTTTAATCCCGGCAATAACCCCGCAGAGATGCACATTTTCTTTGTCGGTACGTTCCGTTAAGCCGGCAGAATCACAGGTAGCAAAGCGCTTAATGATGTCGCTGAAACGATCGAGAGGATGGCCCGAAACGTAAAAGCCCAAGGCTTCTTTTTCATTGGCCAGGCGCTCGCGTTCGTCCCATTCGCCAATTTCGGGCAGCACACCGTAGTTGTTGCCGCCAAAGGAAATGATTTCGTGATTGCCAAACAGGGATTCCTGGCCCGATTCACGCTCGCGCTGCAATCGCTGCCCACCATCCATCGCTTCTTCGAGACCAGCGAGTAACTGGGCACGATGGCCGCCGGTGACATCGAAGGCCCCGCATTTTATCAAGGCTTCGATGACCTTTTTATTCACCTTACGCAAATCGACCCGTTCACAAAAATCATGCAGCGAATTGAAGGGCTTGCCCTGACGTACTTCAAGAATCGATTCGAGAGCCGCCGTACCGACTCCCTTGACCGCCCCCATTCCAAAACGAATGGCTCCGTCGCTGACCGTAAACGAACGATCTGATTCGTTGATATCGGGCGGATAAACCTGAATCCCCATGGCTCGTACTTCGCTGATATTTTTTATCACCTTATCGGTGTTTTCCATATCTTCGGTCAAAAGGGCCGCCATAAATTCAACGGGGTGGTGGGCCTTGAGATACGCCGTATGGTAGGCCACCAGGGCATAGGCGGCTGAATGAGATTTATTAAAACCGTAAGCGGCAAATTTTTCCATCAGGTCAAAGACAGCTTCGGCTTTTTTAACGTCAAGCTGATTGTCCTGCGCACCTTTGAGAAAACTCTGCTTCTGCTTGGCCATTTCTTCAGGTTTTTTCTTGCCCATGGCACGGCGTAACAAATCGGCCGAGCCCAGGCTATAATTGCCCAGTACCTGAGCAATTAACATAACTTGTTCCTGATAAACAATAACCCCATAGGTATCTTTAAGAATCGGCTCAAGCTGGGCAAAGGGATAACTGAACTGTTCATGCCCGTGTTTACGTTTAATAAAAGAATCGACCATGCCTGACCCCAAAGGGCCGGGGCGATAAAGGGCAACCATGGCGATCAGATCTTCAAAACAACTCGGCTTGAGCTTGACCAGATATTCTTTCATCCCCGAGGATTCAAGCTGAAAAACCCCGGTGGTTTCCCCCCGGGACAACAGCTGATAGGTTTTGGGGTCATCGTCGCGCACCAGTTTCAGATCAAAATCGGTGGCACCCGACTGGCGAATCAACTGCACCGCTTTTTCGATAACCGTCAAGGTTTTTAAACCAAGAAAATCGAACTTGACCAGACCAATTTTCTCAACATAACTCATGGGGTACTGAGTCACCTGGGCCCCGGTTTTGGGATCGGTATACAAAGGCAGATATTCGGGCAAGGGGCGGGGCGTGACCACCACACCGGCCGCATGGGTCGAAGCATGCCGGGTTAAACCTTCAAGGGCCAAAGAAATCCGCATCAACTCTTTGCCGCGGGGATCTTTCGCGCTCAATTCCTTGAGCTTGGGCTCTTGTTCGATGGCTTCTTTCAGAGTGATCCCCAGGACATTGGGTACCATTTTGGCGATTTTGTCGACCTCGCCATAGGGAATATTCAGCGCCCGCCCAACATCGCGCAGCACTCCCTTGGCCTGCATGGTGCCAAAGGTGATGATCTGGGCGACATTCTCGCGGCCATATTTCTGCCGTACATATTCAATCACGCGTTCACGCCCGTAGATGCAAAAATCGACGTCGATATCCGGCATGGAAATCCGCTCGGGGTTCAAAAAGCGCTCGAACAGCAGATTATAGGGCAAGGGATCAATATCGGTGATGCGCATGGACCAGGCCACCAGACTTCCCGCGGCGCTGCCGCGTCCCGGGCCAACCGGCACGCCGTTGTTTTTCCCCCAGTTGATAAAATCGGCAACAATCAGGAAATAGCCGGGAAATCCCATCTGGGTAATACAGTCGAGTTCTGTTTGCAAACGCTCTTCGTAAGCCGTCACCTGTTCGGCGCTCAGGTCGCGAATCTTGCGCACTTCTTCCAGGCGCTCGTTTAAGCCCTGGCGGCTCATGTCGGTCAGCACCTGATCGAGGGTTTTATCGGCGGGTTTTTCGTACTGGGGAAAGTGATAGGTGTTGAAATCGAGTTCCAGGTTGCATTGATCGGCAATCACCAGAGTGTTGGCCAGAGCCTGAGGATAATCGGCGAAGAGTGCCGCCATTTCCTGCGGACTTTTGACGTAAAATTCGTCATTGGTGAAGCGCATCCGCTTGGGATCGTCCATGGTCTTGCCGGTCTGGATACACAGCAGCACCTCATGGGCAAAAGCATCTTCGCGACGCAAGTAGTGGCAGTCGTTCGTTGCCACCAGGGGCAAACCCAGTTCCTGGGAAATCCGAACCAGCCCCTCATTGGCTTTTTTCTGCTCAGGCAGATAATTTTCCTGCAATTCGAGATAAAACCGCTCTTTATCAAAAACCTGCGCCATCTCGGTGGCACGTCGCCGGGCATCCTCGGGTTGTCCCAGATTGAACAGGGTCGGCAATTCGCCCCCCAGGCAGGCCGAGAGGGCGATCAAGCCCTCATTGCGTTCGGCCAACAGCCCCCAGTCGATCCGCGGTCGATAGTAAAAACCTTCGCGGTAGGCGGCAGAGATCAGGTGACACAGATTGCGATATCCGATCAGATTCTGGCATAAAAGCACCAGATGGTAGGAAGCCTCAGACGAACCCCGGGCATTGCCCTTGGTGAAACGCGAACCCGGCGCAACATAAACTTCACAACCAACAATCGGCTTGATTCCTGCCGCGTGCGCCTTGTTATAAAATTCAACCGCACCAAACATATTGCCATGATCGGTCACCGCAATCGCCGGCATGGAAAACTGTTGGGCGCGCGTCACCAGTTCGTCAAGCTTAATCGCCCCATCGAGCAAACTGTATTGGCTGTGAAGATGAAGATGAACAAAACTGTCTGAGTGCATAATTTAAAATACCAAAATCGCAAAAAAAATATAAATATCTGAAATTATTTATAATTATCGAAGAGTAAGCAGGAAAAACAGCGCAAAAAACTGTCGCTGATACTAGCACTCGTCGCTGAAATCGGTCAATCAAAACAACAACGATCCCGCCAAAAAGATCACCAGACAAATGGCCGCCGCTGACGTATAATTTTGCACGGACTTTTGCCAAAACATCTCACTCAGGAGCCTTAGCATGCGCATTGAACAGGATTTGAAACTGGGATTTAAAGACGTGCTGATTCGTCCCAAACGCTCGACCCTCAAGAGCCGCGCCGAAGTTAAACTTGAGCGGCACTACACCTTTTTACACAGCAAACGCTCATGGACCGGCATTCCAATTATTGCCGCCAACATGGATACGGTCGGCACCTTCGCCATGGCCGAAGCCCTGGCGGCTCGGGGGCTGCTGTGCGCGGTTCACAAGCATTATGCATTGCAAAGCTGGCAAAACTGGTTGCAACGGCAAAAAGCCACTCTTTATCAACATATTATGGTCAGCACTGGCACCGCGGAAACCGACATGGAAAAACTCCGCGCGCTTATTGCGGCGGCCCCCGCCCTTCAGTTCATCTGTATCGATGTCGCCAACGGCTATGCCGAAGCCTTTGTCGCCTTTGTCAGCCGGGTGCGCGAGGCTTACCCGCAAATGACAATTATCGCGGGCAATGTTGTCACCGGCGAAATGGTTGAAGAATTGCTCCTCGCCGGAGCCGACGTCGTCAAGGTTGGCATCGGTCCCGGTTCGGTATGCACCACCCGCGTTAAAACCGGCGTCGGCTATCCCCAGCTCTCCGCGGTCATCGAATGCGCCGATGCCGCCCACGGGCTGGGTGGACGAATCATTTCGGATGGAGGCTGTACCTGCGCCGGCGATGTCGCCAAAGCTTTTGGGGGCGGCGCTGACTTTGTCATGCTCGGCGGCATGCTGGCGGGGCACGACGAATGCGGTGGCGAGCTTGTCAATCGGGGCGGACAACACTACAAATTGTTTTATGGCATGAGCTCTTCTACCGCTATGGACATCCATGCCGGCGGAGTCGCTGAATATCGTTCGTCAGAAGGCAAAACCGTCGAAGTGCCCTACCGCGGCCCGGTTGAGGGCACCCTGCGCGATATTCTCGGGGGCGTGCGTTCGGCCTGTACCTACATTGGTGCCGCCGAACTGCGCGAGCTGAGCAAACGCACCACCTTCATTCGCGTGATGGAACAGGAAAACCGCAGCTTCAACTGAAGCCGCCCTAAAACGCAACCTGAAAAGGATCATGGAAACAACCACGCCAGGAGCTGACGGACGAAAAGAACAGGTGGCCTCGCTAAATACTCTCACCCAGCACATCAACACCGTATTGATTGAGCATGGTGACCAGCTTGATCAGGGGCAGGCCAATGAGGCTGTTGTAGTCATCACCTGCCATTTTTTCCATCAACGCGATTCCCAGACCTTCAATTTTGAAGGATCCGGCACATTCCCAGGTTTTTTCGCGCTCGACGTAATTGACAATCTGCGTATCGCTTAACTGACGCAGGGTCACCGCGAAAGCGGAATAATCCGCGCTATAGGTCTGAGTCAGCCCATCAAACAGGGCCAGGCCGGTAAAGAAAGCGTGGGTTCGGCCAACCATCTGCTTTAACTGGGCAATGGCAGCTTCTTTGCTGCCGGGTTTGCCGACGGCCCGGCCACGCTGATCAACAAAGACCTGATCGGCACCAATAATCAAGGCCTGCGGATAACGCTCGGCAAGGCTGCGTGCCTTGCCAAGGGCGAGGTGGCGCACCATCAGTTCTGCGGAGACTGCCGGATCGATCACTTCTTCAAAAACCGGCGGTACGGCAGTAAACGGCAGTTGCAACTGGCGCAGCAGCTGCAATCGGTAAGGGCTGGTTGAAGCCAGAATGAGTTGGCGCATAGGGTTTGCCTCGGCGAAAATAATTTAACAACCGCACAAAACGCCCCCACAAGAGAACGATTGCCGGCTCAGATGACTGTTTGCTGCCTTTGCCAGAGGGGGACAGCTTCACTCACTTGCGGATGCGGGTGCACGCGCAGGGCCGCGCAGGGAAAAGACGCCAGATCCTGGCTGCTTTTTTCGGCCATAATCTGCTGCTGCCACTGACCACGCCAAGGGTCGAAATAGCCCTCTGAACGAAAACGCAATTCGGCCAAACAATCGGCCAAGGCGGTTTCAAGCTGAAGCTGGTCGTAACGTTGACACAGGGCTTCGGCGTCGGCATCCCACACGGGCAGCACCTGCACCTGAATCTGCTCGCCAATTGTGGCTTCGAACCAGGCTTCCGCGCTGCCATCGCCAACGGTTCCGGTAACTTTCAGGCGATTTTGCCGCGTCTGAATGGATGCAATGGCCAAGTAAAGGGAATTTTCACTGTCTGCCAGATAAAAATGGGTGACCATATTAGTACCTCCTGCCGGGTTAGGTTTAAACGTGAACCCAGTATGACCGACTTCTGTGACAGAAAAGTACACACGATTGTCATTAACCGAAATTTTTTTGACTTTCCGCCAGGAGGTGCCGCAATTTTTCTGCCAGCTCCGGCGGGCCAAGCACCTGCACATGGGGCAGAAAAGAGCAAATCCAACCGAGAATTTCCGTATCCCCTGCGGACGCGAAGCGCAGGCGCACAACACCATCGACCAGCTCGTCCAATTGCTGCTGCGGGTGCCAGATGCGTTCACGAATCAGATGCGCAACCTCGGGCGCAAACAGCAGATCGAGTTCACGTGAGGGGCCCTCGTCCATTAGGCCAAAGGCACCACCGGTTAAGTGACGCGGTGAATAATCGGCGGGCACCTCAAATTTTTCGGCACAGAGTTTAAGGGATGCAATGCGATCGACCAGAAACAGCCGCAGGGCTTGGCGATTATGGGCAAAGCCTCCCAGATAAAGGGAATTATCATAAAACAACAAGGTGTAAGGATCGACGACATAGGTGTTGGCCGTCCGTCGCGCCGGGGCGTAAACCATTTCACAGCGTTGCTGCTTCAATAGAGCCTGGCGCAGCAGATCCAGAATATCGCGTTGACGGGTATAATCACGAAAACCCTGAATTTTTGCGCTGCCGGTTTCGGCAATGCGCTCCAGGTGGGCGACTGAACGTGCCGGCAAAACGGAACGCAAGCGCTGAAAGACCGCATCAAGATCATCTTGAAAAGGCGTTCCACGCAAAAAATCAAGCTGACCACGACACAGATAGAGGGTCATCAATTCCTCCAGGGTAAAGGTCACCGGAGGCAGGCGACTGAACCCGGCGACGAAGGAATAAAGCATTTCACCCTGAGCCTGACGCTCCTTGACCAGAGGGTAGCCCGCCTCTTCAAGCGCGAGCAGATCACGATAAACTGTGCGCCGCGTCACCTGGCATTCGGTCATCAGTTCAGCAATAGTCGCACCGTAGCGCTGCTCAAGAATACGAATCACATCGTGCAAACGCGCCGCCTGGCTATATTTTTTGGCGGGCCTAGTGCGTTTGTTTTTTTTAGGCATGAGCAGAGTCCACCTGACAAAGGTTCTTTATCTGGTCATCAATCCTGGGACTTCGTGTTTATTGGTGATTCCATCGCTGCCAAAGGGCATCAGCCCTCGGGGTGCAGAGCGTATAAGGCCGTGGTCAGGCGCGAAAAATCATCAAGATCAAGTCCCTCGCCGCGACAACTCGGTGCAATCGCCGCTTGTTCCAGGGCCGTATCAACCTGCGCGGCACTGAAACCGCCAGCCTGCAAACTGTTACGCAACTGCTTGCGCCGCTGGGTAAAGGCGGCCTTGACCACGCGGACAAAGAATACCGGGTCAACCGGGTCAACCCGCGGTTGAGCCAAGGGGGAGAGGGAAACAACCAGCGAATCGATTTTGGGTGGCGGGCTGAAAGATTCCGGCCCCACCTCAATCACAGGCTCCACATCAAACCAAAGCTGGGTTAAAACCGACAGAATTCCATAGTCTTTACATCCGGGGGGCGAACACAGTCGCAGACCGACTTCTTTCTGAAACATCAGAACCATGCGACTGAACAGTTTTCGCTGTTCCAGCAAGAGAAAGACAATTTGGCTCGAAATATTATAGGGCAGATTGGCGACCAGTACATAGGGTGGCTGGGGTAAAAGCCGCGGCAGATCAGCCTTGAGAATATCCCCGGCATGGATATGCAAACGTGGTTCCTTACGCTGTTCGAGCCGCGCAATGAGATCCCCATCAATTTCAAAAACCTCAACCTGGGCTGCCTGGCGCAACAGATGATCCGTCAGCACTCCAAGCCCCGGACCAATTTCCACCACCGCATCCTGAGGTTGGATGGCAGCCGCCCGCAAGATTTGGTCGATAACTCTGTCATCCTGCAAAAAATGCTGGCCGAATTTTTTCTTGGCGCGATAACTCAAATTTTTTCGTCGTCTTTCAATTTTCGCCGCTTGGGCCAGCGCGGAATATGCCAAAGGCGCAGAAAGGGGATAAAACGAATCACAAAAAGATAGCCCAGCAGGGCCGATAAAACCGCGAAAATAAAACTGCCGATGGACAGAGGCAGCATCACCTGCCAACCGAAGGTTTTAATAAATTCGTAATTGAACTGAACCTGCATGTTGGGGTGCTCCCACCCCAGCAACAGGCGGCCGGTTTCATACTGCATGGTATAAATAAAAGGTGCAGTCAGCGGATTAGTTACCCACACCCCTAAAATGGCCGCAATTTTGTTTTCACGCAGAAGAATAGCCGCCATCAGCGCCAACACCATCTGCACCCCGAAAGTGGGGGTCATGCCGATAAACAACCCGAGAGCAAATCCGCGCGCCACCTGCTCCGGCGTTGCACGCAGCCGCAGTAAGCGTATCAGGTTGAGTTTGAACTGCCGGGGATAAGGCCAGCGACGCCACATATTTTCAATCCAGCATTAACGCACAAAGGTGAAAAGGCCGGCAGCATCCATCAGCGGCCAGTTGGAGGTTGCATTTAATGCGCGCCCACTACGCGCCCCACGGCACAAATAGTCATCGGCCGCCACCGCCAGCATGGCCGCATTATCGCTGCACAGGGGTGGAGAAGGGAAATAAACCTTTAACTCGGAAGTTAATTCGGCGGCGCCAAAGGCCCGGCGCAAACCGGAATTACAGGCCACCCCGCCGGCGACCACCAGCCGCTCAAGATTTTGCTCTTCGGCGGCGCGCAGGGTTTTCTGCACCAGCACATCAACGGCTGCTTCCTGAAAGGCGGCGGCAATATTGGCAATCGTCTGCTGATCGGGCTGAGAGGGCAGAGTTTCCAAATAGGTCAGCACCGAGGTTTTTAACCCACTGAAACTGAAATCGAGATTCGGTTTATTGAGCATGGGACGTGGAAAACGGATCCCCGCCCCGTGACCCTGAGCCGCTAGACGATCAATAACTGGCCCGCCCGGATAGGGAAGTCCGAGCATTTTTGCAACCTTGTCGAAAGCCTCACCTGCGGCATCGTCCACCGTTCGCCCCAGCAGAAGGTAGCGCCCTACCCCATCGACCCGGAATAGATGGCTGTGCCCCCCCGAAACAGCGAGAGCCAGAAAGGGCGTAGCAACCGGCTGCTCAAGCATAATCGCGAGGATATGCCCTTCGATATGATGCACCCCCACCAAAGGTAGCTTGAGCGCAAAAGCCAGGGCCTTGGCGTAGGAAACCCCCACCAGCAGTGCGCCGATCAGGCCGGGACCGCGGGTCACGGCCAGACCTTCGATATCATCCAGCGTCAGCCCGGCATCGACCAGGGCGGCGTCGACCAGGGGGCCAATGGCCTGCAAATGTTGCCGCGAAGCCAGCTCGGGCACCACACCGCCAAAGCGCGCATGGATATCAATCTGAGAAATAATCAGATTGGAAAGAATCTCGCGACCATCGCGAACAACCGCGACCGCGGTTTCATCGCAAGAGGTTTCAATACATAAGAGCAGCACGACGGATTTACAGCAAATTAGCGGCCAGCTCGGCCAAAGGGGAACGTTCGCCTTTGGTCAGCGTGACATGACCTGAAATATCCTGCCCTTTCAAACGTTCAACCGCATAACTTAACCCGTTACTGGAAGAATCAATATAGGGATTGTCGATCTGGTAGGGGTCGCCGGTCAGAACAATTTTGGTGCCCTCGCCGGCGCGGGTAATAATGGTTTTAATTTCATGGGGCGTCAGATTTTGCGCTTCGTCAACAATCAGATACTGCCGCGGAATGGAACGACCACGAATGTAGGTCAGGGGCTCGATCTCCATCAAACCCAGATCGATCAATTCGCGATAACCGCGCTTGCGTTTGCCACCCTCATCGACGCTGGCAAGCAGCAGCTCGACATTATCAAAAATTGGCTGCATCCAGGGGGCGAGTTTCTCGTCGATGTCCCCAGGGAGAAATCCCAGATCACGCCCCATAGGAAAGACTGGCCGTGACACCAGTAACCGGCTGTAAATTGATTCATCAGCGGTCTTGAGCAAACCGGCGGCAATAGCCAACAGGGTTTTGCCGGTACCCGCCTTGCCGACCAGGGACACAACTCGATAATCATCATTCAGCAGCAGATCAATGGCGAACTGCTGTTCCCGATTGCGGGGATGAATTCCCCAGATACCCTCCTTGGGGGCACGCAGCAAGGGGCGCAAGGTCTGCTGCACCCCGTGGTACCGCCCAATGGCACTATGGGAGGGGTTGTCGCGGTCAACGAGGGTCACCCCCTGATTGGTGAGAAACTCACCCGCGATTTGCAGTTCGCCCTGGCGGTAAAACTGATCAATCTGCTCCGAACCAACCTCCAGCTCCAGGGTTCCAGAGTAGAGTTCATCAATCGCGACCTTGTCCGATTCGTAATCTTCGGCGCGCAATCCAATGGTATCGGCCTTGATGCGCAGATTGATATCTTTGGTGATGAAAAAAACCTGGCCTGTGCCGGCCTGATCCAGCTCTTTGGCGACCGCCAGGATCCGGTTGTCGCCCATACCACCTCGCAACTCCGGCGGCAGTAGCAACATGGATTCTTCATGATAAATGGCAATGCGGAACAGGCCGCCCGACTCAAGTTTTAACCCGTCAATCAAACGTCCCTGGGTGCGGAAGCCATCAATAATCCGTGAAATTTGCCGCGCGTTTCGCCCGGTTTCGCTCTGCTCCTTTTTGAAGCGGTCAATCTCTTCAACCACGGTCAGGGGCAAAACAACTTCGTTCTCTTCAAAACGAAAGATGGCCTGGGGATCATGCAACAGAACATTGGTATCAAGCACGTAGGTTTTCATAACAATCCCGTCATTGGAGAAAAGGTCGGTTGCGGGCAGGCTCAGCGGTCATATGCCGAGATTTCAAGCCCATCGGTCGTTGCCAATACCTTGATATAAACCGGCCGATTCTGATACTTCCCCTTGAGCACCACCTCGCCCTCCATATTGAGGGCATTAAGCACCTCTTCGGGAGATTCTTCAATCTCATAAGCGCGGTAAAGACCGGAGCGCCCGAGTTCGTTTCGGGTCACCGGTTTGTCGGGTGGCAGAGAGCAGGCGACTAACAGACTGACAAAAAATCCCGTTATCAGCAGTCTTAACATGATCTTTCTCCTGAGGTGATAGAAGCGGGTAAAAAAAGTAACCGCGCACGCACTGGCAGCCCTACATTATCTGGCATCCGCGATGGCCCTGACCGCCACAAGCAGGCTTTCAATATCCGCTTCGCGAGTAAAAATCCCTGGGCTGACGCGCACCGTTCCCAGAGGGAAGCTTCCAAGGCTGCGATGGGCATCGGGTGCACAATGCAGGCCGACGCGCACTGAAATGCCATATTCCTGATTGAGTCGAAAACCGATTTCTGCCGGGTCTGACTGTGCCAAAGTAAAGGAGACCGCATCGCCTTGATGACTCAGGCGGTCTGCACTATATAATTTAAGCCCGGCAATGTCACGCAGGCCGGCAATCAATTGGCCTAATTTATGTTCCATCTGCTGCCGCAAGTGATTCTGCCCCTGCTGCTGGAGATATGCGACGCCCGCCATCAGGCCGGCAATCCCCGGAAGATTCAAGGTGCCACTTTCCAGCCGTTCGGGTAACGCATCCGGAGAAAGATCGGAATGGCTGTTGGCGCCGGTGCCGCCGTAAATCAAGGGTTCAATCTCAAGCCCGGGACGCAGGTACAAAAGCCCGGTACCACTGGGTCCGAGGAGGTTTTTGTGGCCGGCGGCAGCGAAAAGATCAATCTGCTCGGCGTCGAGATCCAGCGGAAAGGTGCCAGCGCTTTGGGAGGCATCGAGCAGAAACAAAATATTATGTTGACGGCAGAAAGGCCCCAAGCCTTCAATCTGCTGCAACTGCCCGTTGACGTTTGAACAATGGTTCAGCACCAGCATGCGCGTCGGTGCGGCAGTGCAGGCCTGTTGTAACGCGGCGGGTGCAACCCGGCCAGCGGCGTCCCCCGCCACGCGCACAACCTTAACCCCTAAATCAGCAAGCCGCCGCAGGGGGCGAGTAACCGCATTGTGTTCCATACAACTGGTCACCACCCGGTCACCCGGTTTCAGCACTCCGAAAAGCGCGGTATTAATGGCCGTGGTGGCGTTGGGCGTAAAAACGATACGACTGGAATCGGCGACACCAAAATACTGCGCCAGAGTTTCGCGCGCATTAAATATCAGGCGCTCGGCGCCAAAACTTGCGGCATGAGCGCCGCGACCAGCATTGCCGCCGCTGCGCAAGGCCGCCAGAGTCCGCCGATAAACGGCCTCCGGCTTGGGATGGCTGGTGGCGGCATTGTCAAAATAGCCGTGGGCTGACATATTTAAACCAACTTACGGGTTCGCGGACCCGGACATAAGGGATCGCGTCTTTGCATGCCGCCGCTGCAGCTGCGGGCCAAACCGCGGCAACCGCCAAAACAGTGTGAAAAAATTTGACATTCCTGACAATCGCGGGGCGGCGTGTTGATCTCGTCACGGACATGA
>JAACTI010000154.1 GCA_009993495.1 Deltaproteobacteria bacterium
ACCGGCAGCACCACCTTCGGACTGCATTTCTACGACTTTAGGGATGGTCCCCCAGATATTCTTCTGTCCCGCCGCACTCTTGGCGTCCGAGATTTCGCCCATAACCGACGAGGGCGTAATCGGATAGATCGCAATAACTTCATTCACTGCATGAGCGACATGGGCCGCGGCGGTGTTACCGTCGATACAAACCATTTTTTTTGACATTGCTGTTTTCTCCTCTGCGGGGTAAACGGGAACATGAATGTGCTATGACATCACTTCGAAACACTATCTACAAAATCTCTAGAAAAAGGTAACTGTTCAGTAACCTTGAAGTAAAAAATGACCATTAAGAACCACGGGCACCTCGCGCAGAGCCGCAAAGGCGCAGAGAAAATTCAAGGTCTTATGGCGTGAATTCAGACCATAACTTTTATCTTTTCTCCAGTTTAATCGGTTCTTTGTGCCTTTACTCTTAAAAAGTTTTGCCCTTCTGTGCAGCTTTGCGCGAGCAAGCTTTTTTGACGGTAAAGGCCTTTCGACCAGGAAAGAGCTGAACAAAGTTCAAAGCTCACGGCGGCTGTTAATTGCTAATTGAACCGTTGCTGAATCGATATATTCCAAATCACTGCCCATGGGAATCCCCAATGCCAGGCGGGTGACGCGCAGCCCCTGCTCCTTGAGCAGCCGCGCCAGGAAGAGGGCCGTCGCCTCGCCTTCAACCGTAAAACTGGTCGCCAATAGCACCTCGGAAACCGGTTCCTGCTGTAAACGCGCCAGCAGTTGCGCAATTTTCAAATCGTCGGGGCCAATACCATCAAGGGGCGACAAGGCACCGTGCAGTACGTGATAGCGCCCCTGAAAACCATGACTTTTTTCGATCGACATCAGATCTTGCGGTTCTTGGACAACACACAGCCGGGTATCATCGCGCCCCCGGTCGAGACAAATTTTGCAGAACTCCGCTTCGCTGATATTGAAACAGGTGTGGCAAAAAGTAAGGTTACGTTTCATTTCGAGCAAAGCACTCGCTAAAGCTTCAACTTCTGCGCTTGAACTACGCAGCAAATAAAAAGCCAGACGGGTGGCGGTTTTATGACCAATCCCCGGCAGCTTACCAAGCTCAGCAACCAGTCGCGCAAAAGATGGCAGAGACCCTAGCATGAAAAAACATCCGATTCCAACATTTTAAAATATTGTTCTATTCTTTTCAGGCAGACTAAAAAACTAAAATCTTACCAAAAGCTTCGTGGTGCATTGGTCTGACCAGCGCAAAAACTAGCATGACCGGCGCAGGAATATCAAACATAAAGTGCAGCCAGCGCCTGCCCCAGGGCAACAGTTGAAGCGAATTCTGCTCCACCAAGGCTTAGAACAGCCCCGGCAGGCTCATGCCGCCGGTGACTTTCGCCATTTCCTGCTGCATCATTTCCTGGCTCTTTTTCAGCGCTTCATTCACCGCCGCAGTCACCAGATCCTGCAACATTTCCACGTCTTCCGGGTCAACCACCGTCTTTTCTATTTTCAAACTCATCAGCTGCATTTTCCCTGTGACCACCGCAGTCACCATGCCGCCACCGGCGGTTGCTTCCACTTCACGTCCTTCAAGCTCTTGCTGAATGCGCCCGATTTTTTGCTGCATCTGCTGCGCCTGCTTCATGATATTACCAAGACCTTTTGCCATGGATTTCTGTCTCCTTATGTTTTATTTTGTGTCACTGTTCAGCAACCTGAGAGCCCAAAAATGACTCATGTCATTCAAGGGCATTTCGCGCAGAGCCGCAAGTATTTGATTGTAAGGGTCTAACTCCCCCCCGGCCCCCTTTTAATCATAAGCGGGGGAGAAAAACTCTTCCTTGCGCATCTTTCTCAGGTAAAACCTTTATCAATGGGGCGAATGTCTTCAACTTCGCCGTCAAAAATCCGGGTTGCGGCTTTAATCATTGGGTGTTCGGTCGCGTTGGCGCGCAACTGTTCCTCACGGCTCAATTTCTGGCGTTGTTGTTCTTCGGCCAAACTGGGAGTGGCGGGCTGGGTGTCACTTAGTTTGACAATTTCAAGCGTGGTCGGTTGACCAAAAAATTCGCTCGCCAAAGCCTCAAGGGACCTGTGCGTATTTTTGTCAGTCAGCAACTGAAAGTTAAACGAACCGGCAGGAAAACCAATTTTCAAGCGCGGCAACGCCATGTTCTGGGGATGGGCATGCTCGAGCAATGTACCCACGGAGCGACGCTTCTGGTTTACAAAATTGACCAAAGCTTCCCACGATGCGGGTTGCGCCGCAGCGGAGTGTGATGGTGGTGGTGAAGCTATTTCCGGCTCAGGCTGAGGCGCTGGCGCAGCCACCGGGGCGGCCGGGGGCGCAGACGCAACTGCGGGTCGTGCTGCAGGGGAGGCTGGCGTCGGGCGGGAAATTTCAACCTGCGAGGGTGCGGATGGCGGCAGTGTGCCCGCCTTCGGCAAACGTTTTTCGAGCAATTCGAGTTTGTGGATCAAAGTGCCGACATCGACACCCTGGGGCAAGCGCGCAATCTTCACCAGGGCGATTTCCAGGCACAGGCGCGGATAGCTGGCATGAGCAATCTGGGCTTCGGTTTGCATCAGCAGGGTTAAAATCCACTGCAAGCGTGTCAGATCGGTATTCTGGGCCACCTGACGCAAATCATTGAGTTCGGCCGGAGACAAATCGAGGAGCGCCGCCGGGTCTTCGACCACCGCAATAAACAGAATGGCACGCACCATCTCAATCAACTGCTGACAGAATTGCCGGAAAGAAATTCCCTGTTCATCGACGCGTTGCAGAATTCCCAGCCCACGTCCGGCATCCCCTTCCAGAATCGCCTCAAACACATTGACCAGCAGGCGATGGTCGACCATACCGAGCAAATTTTGCAGCACCGCGTCGTCAATCTGTTCACCGCAAAAGGCAATCACCTGATCGAAGGTCGACAAAGAATCACGCATGCTGCCGCCGCCTGCTTTGGCAATCAGCGTCAAACCGATATCGCTGATGGCAATGTTTTCAGCCGTTGCAATCTCATGGAGACGTGCGACAACCTTGCCGGTCGAAATTTTGCGGAAATCAAAACGCTGGCAGCGCGAAAGAATGGTGATGGGAATTTTGTGCGGTTCGGTGGTGGCAAAAATAAATTTAGCGTGCGGAGGAGGTTCTTCAAGGGTCTTGAGCAGCGCATTGAAAGCGTTGGTCGACAACATGTGGACTTCATCGATGATAAACAGCTTGTAACGTGAACTTGAAGGCAAATAGCGAATATTTTCGCGCAGCTCACGAATATCATCGACCCCGGTGTTGGACGCGCCATCAATTTCAAAAACGTCGATACCACGGCTGGCAGTAATTTCAGAACAGGAAGAGCAAACCCCGCAGGGGGTCACGGTGGGGCCGTCAACGCAGTTCAGCGCCTTGGCAAAGATGCGCGCCGCCGAGGTTTTGCCAACCCCACGCGCGCCGGTAAACAAAAACGCGTGGTGAACCCGATCGGCGTTAATCGCATTTTTCAGCGTCTGGCTGACATGCTCCTGGCCGATCAAGTCGTCAAATTGCTGGGGGCGCCACTTGCGCGCCAGAACCATATAAGACATAGGGTAGAATTCCTCGCCGTCATCTCGGCCCTTGAATGAGAGGGGTGAGGCGTAAGGGGTGAGGAGGAAAAAACCTGGAACAGCTCGAAGTTTCTAAGTTTTTTTTGCAGGCACAAGTGACAGCCAGGCACCCCCGCGGCACACAAACAGACTGCTGCCGCTGCTCCCTTCCGGGCCTGACGGGGTTCACAGCAGTTCGTTGCGCGGGACCCGGCTGTCACTTCTACCGGCAAACTATGTGACGCGACACAATCGGGCACGGCACGCCGTGCCCCTACAGGATATCACGACTATTGCAAAGACCAACGGCGGAAAATAGACCCTTGAAACCGGGCAGGCACAGAGACCTGCCCCTACGGGTAGAAAATCAACGAATAAGGCGTACCTCAATGGTACGTCGTTGTGGCAAGCCAAAAGCAACGCCGCAGATGGTTCTCAAAATCCAGCACACTCTCACCGGGCTTCGAAAAAGTGTCCATATGCAAGGCGCTCGCAGGTTTGACACAAAAGGCGTACCTCAATGGTACGTCGTTGTGGCAAGCCAAGAGCAACGCCGCAGATGGGCGCTTTTTCGAAGCCAAGTACGAATGGCGGAGAGGGGGGGATTCGAACCCCCGGTAGCTTGCACTACACCCGCTTTCCAGGCGAGCACCATCGGCCTCTCGGTCACCTCTCCGCAGGCCGAACAAGATACACCAAGGGTCTATGGCTGTAAAGTTTTTTTGTCGGGCCAGGGCGGGGCGAGTTAGCACAGCGGACGGGCGGCGTAATCTTTGTTGGCGCGGTAAACAAACGCCAGAATTTCGGCAACCACCTGAAACAATTCGGCGGGAATTTCCTGCCCCACCGGCACCTTGGCCAGCACTTCGAGCAAATCGGCATCCTGCACAATTTCAACCCCGGCTTCGCGTGCCAGGGCGATAATCTTCTGCGCGACTTCGCCCTGGCCACTGGCCACCACCTTGGGCGCGCTGCCGGGGAGATGATCGTAGCTCAGGGCAACAGCCCGTTCACGGCCTGGAGACAGAGTTTTCATCTTTAAATCCGCGCCTCAAAGAACCGTTGCGAATCGGGCACCAGTTTTTTCAACAACTCGCGAGTCGGCGTTTCAACCCCGGTGGCGAAACTCAAGCTGCGCAATGGCACTTGCTGCAACTGACCGCGCAGGCGTTCACTGAGAGACGTAAGAAAATCGACTTTTTCCTGATCTTCGCCGATCACACGCAAACGCAGCCCCCCGGGTTCGGCCAGAATGTCAATTTTCACATTCCCCAGGGCCGAAAGACGCAGATAAAGGGCCATGTGCACAGATTCCTTATCCGCGGCGTTTTTTTGCTCCGCATCGTCATCCTGTTGCACCAGCAAAAAACCTTCTTCCAGAAAAGCCAGGGGCAAAGGCAGAAACAACTGGCCCTGGTCGGCCAGACGCGCGCGGCACACCTGAAACAGCTCCAGGCGATGCAAGGCTTCCTGTTCTTTCGGGTTGAGGTTCTGGGCATGGTCGAGCAGGGCCAGCTTCAAGCTGCTCAGGGCTTCGCGCGTGCGGCCACGCAGCAATTCGGCTTCCAGGTTCAACCCCAGCAGCTGCGATAAAACCCCCAACTTGCCCGCCAGTTGCGCAGGATCTGGCTCGGCCAGCAACGGGCGCATGCCCGCCAGCAGCTGGTCGATCAATTGCGGCGGCAGGGGCAGTGCGCCGCCGTCCGCGGAACGAACGGATGCCAGCTGGCGCGCCAACTCGTGCATTTGTCCCGGCAAACCGGGCGCAAGGGTTGGCTTTTGCTCAGCGAGTTGGTTGATCAAGGCGAGCAAATCTTTTGGCAGACTCGCTTCCGCCGCCATTTTGCCGTGCGGGGCCAACTGGGCTTGCAGACCCGTCAACACGTCAAAAACCGCGCGGGGTGACGCAGAAGAGTTGCCGCGTTCCAGCTGGTTGAGTTGCGCGGCAAATTGCTGAATTTCCAGCGGCCAGGTGCCGCGATAGGGCGCACCGGTCTGCAAGCGTGCGATCAAATCCTTGGCTGCCGCCAGAGCCTCGCCAGGGGTGGTCATGGCGGTTGCGTGCAAATTATTGAGCTGGGCAACAAACTCGCGTACCGCCAAAGGCAAGTTGCTGGCGCCCGGGGTGGCGGTTTTTGTGGCCAGTGCGCCCTGCAATTCGGCCATCAGTTGCCCCGCCGTGGGGATATCGGGCTGCGGGCCGACCGGGTTGAGATGATTAAACTTTTCGACAAAACTTTGGACTTCAAGCGGCCAGGCGCCGCGGTTGGCGGTGGGGGCAGAGAGTTGGGCTACCAAGGCCTTGATCCCGGAGTGAAGGTCCCTGGGGGCCATGTGTTTTTGCTGCGCCAACTGATTAAGTTGCGCAACAAATTCCTGCACCGCCGGTGGTGCGGCACGGGCGGCCAGCGCCGAGGGTACATTGGCCAGCAGTTGCTCCAGAGCACGCGCAGGTGTTTGGGTTGCGGGCGATGGCTCGAGCAAGCGCAGTGTTTCGGTCAATTGCCCCTGCATTTTGTCCGTCAGTGCCCCGCGCAGCTCAGGTTGTTGACGAATAAATTGTGCCAGCAGTTGCAACTGTTGCGGCAGCTCCAGTTCTTCTCCCATGGTATTCAAGGTCGCTAAAACCTGCGACAGTGTCTGATTTAATCGGGCGGCACTGTCTGTGGTGCTCTTTGATACCGCCAACTGAAACGGCTCCAGCCTGCGGATCAAGCTAAACAAATCTTGGGTCGAAAGATCGGCCACGGGCTTCATCAGGCCAGATAGCTGATCCAGGGCCTGGCTCACCGCCGCAGATTGCAGGCGCTCGCCCTGCTGCTGCAACAGGCTGCTCCAATTGTAAGTTTTGGCCAGCAGC
>JAACTI010000029.1 GCA_009993495.1 Deltaproteobacteria bacterium
GAGCCCCTGACCCTTTCCCTGCTAACCGGCGGTGCCCTGGTGGTCTGCGGTTCCTACCTGGCCAACAGTAAGTGATTTCGAGGGTGGTCACTGCACGCAAATAACGGCTACAGCCTCATTCCAGCAGGTTTTTCAGGGTTGAAAATCTGGATCGCCGACAAAGAAATATTAACCACCCGGCTTGAAGCCTATGAAAAGAACCAATATGCCATACCGTCACCTGATCCGGTCGAAACAATCAAGTACGGGATGGAGAGCGGCATCACCAGGCAGGATTTAGAGACTTTACTGGGGAACCGTGCCGAAGTTTCGGGAATCTTCAACCACAAGCGCGGGCTCACGTTGACCATGATCCCCAATCTCCACGACGAGCTCGCCTAAACGAACACCAAAGATAACACCGGCCCCATTATGATATAGACAATCAGCCTTCGAGACCCTGCCGATCAAGTGACTCCACCTCCGAACGGCCAAGCCAATAGCAGGCGAGCGGTGCCGGAATTTTCAACGCCTTAATGTCCTCGGTGGTGGAAAGGGGCAAGATCCCGAAGTCGGCGGCGTCTTTAGTGATAACATAACTGCGGCTGACGTTTCGCTCATGGCAAAACTGGATCAATCCTTTCAAGTCTAAGGTTGAAACATTTTTCCCGCGATATTTAACCTCGAAAGGAACCAATCGTCTTCCCTTGCGTATCCTGTCAGATATCTTGTCTTTGTCCATCATTTTTCTCGGCCACGCTCAGTCTCTTTTCAATTTCGTCGGCAAAGTAAGCCCCCCAAGTCAAATTGTCCACGGGTGACGGCACCAAGGATGACCGATCGCTCTTCCTCAGTAATCGTTTCGGTTCTGGATATTCGATAAGCACAACGCACTCGGCGGTAGTTGCGCCCAATGCCAGGTAGAGCGAAACAAAATCGGAGCAATAAAAAAATCTGTTCCTTTCTCCTCTCTGAATGGGCCATCATGGTAGGTGGGAATTTCGCAGTCGGCCGTTTTCGCACCGACACTTATGGCTGGACGGGATCGGCGCCGGCAGTCAAGAGAGCTGGTGATGCCGAGCGGTAAGAGCAAGGTTAGAACCTCTCTCGCACAGAGAGCCAATAAACCAGCCACTAAAAGGAGCAGACCATGACCACCCTTGCATTTGATGTTTACGGAACCTTGATCGATACCCATGGTGTCCTGACTGCGCTCGAAGGATTGGTAGGTGACCGGGCCAAGGCGTTTTCAAACAGCTGGCGCGACAAACAGCTGGAATATGCGTTTCGTCGCGGGCTGATGCAGAATTACCAGACTTTTGCCACCTGTACCCGTCAGGCCCTCGACTACAGCTGTGCCCTCTATGGCGTCGAGCTGGGGGACGAACAGAAGCAGGAGCTGCTGGCGATCTATCGGATTCTTCCGGCCTTTGACGATGTCCGTCTGGGACTTAATCAGTTAAAAGGCGCGGGATTCAGGCTCTTTGCTTTTTCCAATGGCGAACCCGAAGCGCTTGAGAGCCTGCTGGGCAACGCCGGTATCCGCGAGCTGTTCGAGGGGGTGGTCAGCGTCGATGACATTAAGTCATTCAAGCCTAACCCCGGTGTCTACAGTCATTTTTTGCGCCAATCGGGAGCAACGGGTAGCAACGCCTGGCTGATCTCCAGTAACCCCTTTGACGTTATCGGGGCAATTTCTGCGGGCATGAAATCGGCATGGGTCAAGCGTTCACCCGAAACGGTCTTCGACCCCTGGGGAATCGAACCGACGCTCACCGTTAGTAATTTGAACGAGTTGGCGGACAGAGCAACCGAGGTCATGACTTCGAAGAAGACTTGAATCATGAACGCGATCTGGCGCTCGACGTATGCCGATGTTTTACGTTGCATTTTTTTTTGCTCTCTGCTTCAACAATTGCCAAGGTATCAGGAGTGTTCTGAATGGTTCAGCAGGTTAAATGGGAATTCCGCAGCCGTTTTCGCACCAACGCTTTTGGCTGGCAGGGGTCAGCGCTGGCAATCAAGAGGATTGGCGAGGCCGTAAAAGAAATCCGCAAGACAAAAGACCCGATCTTGCGCGCCGAAGGCGCTATCTTGTTGCTCGAACGCTTATGGCCGGCTCTCCAGCGGATTGATACTTCATCCGGATCATTGGGGACTGCGACCTGCAAAGCCGCGCATGAACTGGTGCAATTCATCGTCGATGCCCCGTGCACCGACCAAGTTCGGGAAAAATGGCTTGAGAAACTCTGGCAGGCAATGGAAGAAGATGGGGTGGATTACTTGTCCGAAGTCAGCGAACGCTGGGGAGAATTATGCGTATCCCGCAGCCTTGCTTCCCGCTGGGCGGATGATCTACGCACTACGCTTGAACTCTCCTGGAAGCATGGGGGGTATTTTCGCGGTGGTCCAGCGTGTCTTTCCTGCCTGCTCAAGGCGCAGCGCTATGATGAGTTACTGTGGTTAATTGATAAAGCCCCGTATATTTCGTGGTTCTACCGTAAATATGGCGTCGGGGCATTGGCCGCACTCGGGAAAACAGAAGGAGCAATCCAATATGCTGAAGCATCAAAAGGACTGAATGACGGATCTTCGGCCATTGCTTCAGCATGTGAAAGGATTCTACTCGATGCTGGTCAGCACGAAGAAGCCTACCGACGATTTGCTTTTTCTGCCACCCTGGCCACTACCAACCTGGCTCGATTTCGGGCTCTGGCAAAAAAATATCCGCAAAAAGATTCCGAAAAAATTCTCCAGGATTTGATTGCCAGCACGCCGGGAGAAGAAGGCAAGTGGTTTGCTACCGCCAAGAGCCTGGCGTATTTTGAGCTTGCAGCCACTCTGGCCGACGAATCTCCGGTAAATATTGAGACTTTGAACCGTGCAGCAAGGGACTTTGTTGAAAAAAATCCAGCTTTCGCCCTTGATGTGGCATTGGCTTCACTGAAATGGCTTGCGGCCGGTCAGTTTTATGAGATCACGGGTCTCGATGTGTATAATTCGGTTCGCTATGCTCTTGATGCTTCGGAAAGAGTTGGGTGCCGTGAAAAATCCATACAGCGAATAGAATCCCTGGTAAATACTCAGAATACGGACGATTTCGTCCAAGAGCAAATACTTACGTCTCTTAACCGTTTAAGGAAAAACGGTTGAATCCTGTGAGCGACACGTATCTCATCAAGACCGAACATGCCATGCAAGTCGCCGAGGATCGTCTTTCAGGTGCGCGAACTATCTAACCGGTTTATCTGGCAGAAAAAATAGACCTGGGTTAGAATGAATCCGTCGTTCACCTTTTTCCCAATGGAGCAATAAAAAATGTTCGAACCAAGACCAACCGTAGCCGCCAGCCAAAACACCATCCAGGGGGTCACTGAGACCAGTCAGTTTCTGCCTAAGGTTTACGGCTGGATGACCGCCGGGCTGGCCCTGACTGCGATAGTCGCCGCCCTGACTCTTTCGAGTCCGCAGTTCATGAACCTCATTTTTGGTAACAAGCTGATATTTTATGGCTTAATTTTCGGCGAATTGGGGCTGGTTATCGCCCTGTCGGCCGCCATCAACAAAATTAGTTCAACCACCGCAACCCTTCTGTTTCTGGGCTATTCCGCCCTGAACGGTGTGACCTTTGCGTCAATTTTTCTGCTTTACACCAGCAGTTCCATCGCCAGCACCTTTTTTGTGGCCGCGGGCACCTTTGCGGCTATGAGTATTTTCGGCACCGTCACCAAGCGCGATCTGACCTCTTGGGGCAGTTTCTTTTTCATGGGCCTGGTCGGGATTATCATTGCCTCGGTGGTCAATATTTTCCTGCAGAATGAGATGATTTACTGGATTATCAGCTATGTCGGCGTCTTTGTTTTCGTCGGCCTGACCGCTTACGACACCCAGAAACTCAAGCGCATTGGCGAGGCCGGCTTCGACAACGAGGAGAGCCGTAAAAAAGCCTCAATTCTCGGCGCCTTAACCCTGTACCTCGATTTCATCAACCTGTTTCTCATGCTGCTGCGTGTCATGGGCAATCGGCGCTGATACGACATCCCCTGCCAGAACAGCACACTAAAAAACCGCCCCCCGATGAGACATCCGGGGGCGGTTTTTTAGTGGAACTCCCATCTTCGACGGCGGACACAGCCTTTAACCTTGCCGCTGTTCGACCTTGTCACAAATATAAGCACCTATGGGCAGGGCCGAGGTTGCTGCTGGTGAAGGGGCATTACACACGTGCAGGCTGCGGGGGCTTTCGGCAAAGAGAAAATCCTGCACCAGACTGCCATCTGTCATAACCGCCTGAGCACGAATACCTGCCGGATAAGGCCGCAAATCACTCAGCGCCAATTGTGGACAGTACTTGCGCACCTGTTCTAAATAGCCCCGTTTCCACAGGGAATTTTTCATTTCGATCAGCCCCGAGCCCAAATTCTTGTGCATCACCTTCCAGAAACCGGCGTAACTTACATTTCCCCAACTGTCTTTCAAGGAAAAATTCACCCGCCCATAGCCCTCGCGTTTCCATCCCACCACCGCATTGGGTCCAACAGTCACACTGCCATCGATCATGCGCGTCAGATGCACCCCCAGAAAAGGCAGGGCGGGATCAGGCACCGGATAAATCAGATGACTGACGATTTGATTGTAATTCTGTGGCAGCTGGTAATATTCCCCACGAAAAGGCACAATGCGAAAATCGGCGGAAATCCCCAACATCGCCAGCACCCGGTCGGCCATCAGCCCAGCGCAGCTGATGAGAAATTGACTGCGCAAGCGCTCGCCGCCGCACACAGCTTCGATGAACCCTGGCTGCTCATAAAGAGCGTCAACCTGAATGGAAAAGCGCACCTCTCCGCCCAATCCGGTAAATTTTTCCAGTAAGGCTGCTGTCACCTTGCGGTAATCGACAATTCCGGTTGCCGGCACTCGCAAGGCCGCCACGCCACGAATATTAGGTTCAAGAGTTTTGAGCTGCTGGCGCGATTGGGGGTGGACTTCAATCTGATTTTCATAACAGCGCTCAGTCAGAGCCTCTAAACCATCCCACTCCTTGGCATCCGTCGCCACCAGCAACTTGCCACAGCGCAGATAAGGAATGTTGCAGCGCTCGCACAGATCAATCGTCGCCTGAGCCCCTTCGCGACAAAATCGCGCCTTGAGGCTGCCGGGGGCATAATAAACCCCGGCATGAATCACGCCGCTGTTGTGTCCGGTCTGATGATAAGCGGCCGAGACCTCTTTTTCCAGCAGCAGCACTCGCGCCGCCGGAAAGCGCTGCTTAAGCTGCAACGCAGTCGATGCGCCGACAATTCCACCGCCAACTAATAAATAATCATAGGGAATCTCTTGCGTCATGGCGCACCTCTTTATCAATTATCCCCGACCTGACACATTGTACAATCAATAACCAAATTCAGACAACGTCAGCCCTTTTTCCACCAGGGTGGGAGATGTTGCGGCTTTATTGCTTTGGCGGCATATCGACTCATCGAAAAAGGGCATCATTTCTACCGATAGCGGCCTCGCCCTTCGGCAGGGCACGACTGACCGAGGCTTCGCCGCTCAATCCCTCGAATCGCCACATGATGTAAGGGTTCTGGAACGTCTAGTCTCGTTGTTCGTGGCATGGGGCGATAATCACAACGGGGTTGCCACACGTCAAGTTACTTTTCGCGGCTGAAAGCCGCTCCCACAAAAAAATGCTGAACCATAACCGGAAAAATCAGCGCAGCGCCGTTACCGTTTAGCCCGTGTGAGCACAGCGAGCCTGGGCCTGTCGCTTTTCGTGCCACGCTAGCAGCGCCGATTGTTGATTCGCAGTTAATAACCGGCTGGCAATAAAGCCACCAAGTTCAATTACCAACCTGACCCCTGGTTCGGTTTCCAGCATGGCGGCATGGGCCAAGTGGACACGAGTTATCAGTGGCCCTTGGGATCCAATGGGAGGGGCAGGAGGATGAGGATGAGGATGAGGATGAGGATGGGGATGGGCGGCGATAGTTTTTTCGCTTTCGCGTAAATTTTAAAAAGAGTCAACGGATCACGGCAAAAATTGTGATCCGTTTTTTTGCCTAAGAAAACCCCTAGACCCCCACGGTGAAGAGAATCGAGTCGCATCCTAAGCAGGACATAAAGTGTCCCAGCCTTAGCGCAATACCACATCTGGTTCGTTCAGCGGCGAAGACAGTTCGACTTCAATCTTCGGGGTGCCGGGCAGACCGCCGGGGCCCTGGTAGCGCAAAAACAGGTGATCTTCTGCGCGGAACCAGTAATTTGCTTTCCAGAAGGGGGCCGCCAGCCCGCTCAGGCGCAACTCCAGCTTCTGGGCCCTGACCGGCAGGCCCTGAATCAAAAGTTCTTCAAAACCTTGCTTCTCTGCCCTGAGTTTGTGGACATCGAGGGTGTCCGGGCGCACGAACCAGAACCTGATCTGCTTGTCCTCGCTGGCGAGAAACGGGCGGAAGGAAATCGACATGGTTTGAAACCAGGGGGCTTCATCGATGCGTTTCTCATCCTCGATGCGCTCCCCCTTGAACCTTCCTTTCAGTCTTAACCGCTCGCCCTGTCGTTCTATCCGCAGGTGGGTGTTTTTTTCCGGATCACTGATCTGCCATGCCCGCGTGGCCAGGTTGGCGCCCATCTCGGTTTCATCTATCTCACTGCCGATCTCAGAAACGATCCGCTCCGATTCACCGGCCAGCCGCTGCCAGGCTATGGTGGATATTTTGGTGCCGAAGGAGCGCTGATAAAGATGTTGTTCAAGCACCTCCGCCGCGGAGGACTGGCATGGACAAGAGAGGAAAAGGTGCAGCAGTAAACCACAAAAAAAAGCTGATTTGGACATAGACTCACGCGGGTCGAAAATTGTTAAGTTTTACTTTTCCAGAATTTGTCAGTATCGCCGTTCATTTGTTGTGATTTGATGAATTTTTTGTCAGCATTCGATGTTTTTTATGCACAACGCTCGCAAAAACCTAACACTATGCACATCGACGGAAAATATTTCTGCTCTGAAATGGCGAGGGGGAAATGGAGAGGACGTGAATCACATCAGAGTTTAAGGTCGGCGTGACGACAATCATCACCACTGTTTTGCCCCTGATGCTGATTTTTCTCCTCGGGGTACTGCTGAAGCGCATCAAGGTGTTTGGTCAGGAGGACGCCCGTCGCCTGCTTAAGCTGTTTTTCTATGTCTCCTGGCCGGCCTTGATCCTGCGCTCAATCCCCGCCCTGTACAGCTGGGGTCGCTGGTAACGACTGTCGCCATCCGCATGCTGGGAGGGCTGCTGCTCGGCTTCTTCTGCGCCGAACTCTTTCAACTGCGGGGGCTACCACGCACTCTGACACTGCTGATGTCTGCCGCGCCAAGCGGGGTGAAGACCCTGATTTTTCCTCGCTGGAAAGTCTGGATATGGAATTCGCCGCCAGTGTTGTTTCCTACGCAACCCTCCTCGGCATGCTTCTGCTGCCCCTGCTGCTCTATCTGCTGGGGACATAGGTAGCAAGATGGTAACTATTCACCATGCAGAGCTGAAGAGATACGCACTATGAAACTTTTTCCCGATTCCATTGCCCCGCGACCGCGGGACAAAGAAAGGTTCGATACCGTTGAGGCGATCATCGTGCCGCGCGATCTGTTCATTATCGATGGTTCGGCTCCTTTTTTTGCCCCCGTCGTCGACGGCCGCCGCAAGAACTGGTCGAAAGCCCCCCTGGCCGAGCTGACGCATCAGGGCAAAATTCCGATCAAAATTTCCGACCGAATCTGTGAAGAGCTGACCCGCTACTGTCAACGAGTGCGCGAAATTGGCTACACGGCGATCACTTTTGATGACCTGGCCCACATCACCCTGTTCGACTTTTATCCCTATATGCTCAGCCGCAGTGTCCATTCCTACCAGAAGCTGTTCCGGCGGGTATTCAGGATCGCCCACAGCGCCGGGCTGAAGATTTTTGTCACCACCGACCTGATGTTCTGGAACCGTTTTATTGAACAGCAGGTTCGCGGCCGAGACAGTCGTATGCGCGAGCTGTTCGCCGAGGCCCTGGAGCGGCTGTTCGATCTCTTCCCGAAACTGGCCGGTGTGGTCACTCGCATCGGCGAGGCCGACGGCCTGGACGTTGATTCGGCGTTTAAAAGCCGTTTGGTGATTCGCACCCCGCAGCAGTGCAACCGTTGGCTGCAAACGTTGCTGCCCATATTCGAGGCTAACAACAAGCTGCTGATCTTCCGCACCTGGGGGCTGGGCGCCTATGCCATCGGTGATATCAACTGGAACGCCGCCACCCAGCGGCGCGCCTTTGCAAATATCGCCACGCCGTCCTTTATTGTTTCGCACAAATACGCCGCCGGTGATTTTTTTCGCCACCTGCCGCTGAATGATTTTATTCACAGTTCGCCGCATCAGCAGATTATCGAGTTGCAGGCGCGACGCGAATACGAGGGGTTCGGGGTCTTCCCGGCCTATGTTGGTCGCCAGTATCAGGAGTATCGCGACGCACTGGCGAGCTGCCCGACCCTGCGGGGTATTTCAGTCTGGTGCCAGACCGGCGGCTGGTCGCATTTTGATCGACTGACTTTTCTCGCCGGTTCATCCCCCTGGAATGAGTTGAACGCCTTTGCTGCCCTCCAACTTTTTTCCAGCGAGAAAAACGCCGAGGAGATTCTGCGCGAATTTTGCCGACAACGTTTCGCCGCAGCCGATTCCGACAAGCTGGTAGAGGTGGTGGAACTGTTCGACGGCCTGATTGATCATCTCTGGTACTTTACCCCCTTCGCCCGCCGCTCCCTCTGGTTCCGTCGCCTGCGAGTGCCTCCGCTACTGTGGATTTTCTGGGACACAGTGCTGGTCAACCGGGCTTTACGCCTGGTGTTTCAGGCTTTCCAGGAAAATGGCAAAGAAGCGCGCCAGAAAGATAAGGCGCAACGACTGGTGCTGCGCCGTTTGAAAATTTTGCTGACAGAGTTAGAAACCGAAAAACTAGCCCTGAGCATGGCTACCGATACCTTTTCCCTGCTGATCCTACTGCGGCGCTTTTATCTCGGTAAGGCCGGCAAGAAACGCCAAAAAAAAATCGAAACCCGGCTGAAAGCCTATCGGCAGCAGTACCCCCAAGGCTTCACCATCGAATGCGATTTCGCCCCTTTCCGCCTGCGCTGGATTACTACCGGCCTCTTCTTCAGCGTCTTCATCCGGCGCAAGCCCGGCTATCGACTGTTTGACCGCTTACTGCTGATCCCCCTCACCGGCTGGATGTTTCCCCTGATCGCGCGCTGGCAGCGTAACCGCATCCCGGAAATGGCCAAGCGCCAGGCCGCCGGGGTCGAAATATTTTTTCGTTGAAGTTCGTCAGGAAGGGGCGGAAAAATCAAAGGCTCTTGAAGATAAGGTAACAATCCACAACGCCTTTCCAGACCGGGAATTTAGACTATGAAGCTTAATTATCATCCGGAAACCGATTCGCTGTATATCGATTTGTCTGAACGTTCAAGCGCTGAAAGCCGGGAAATCTCGGAAGGTGTCGTTTTCGATTATGACGCCGAGGGTAAGCTTATTGGCATTGATATCGATAACGCCACCAATAAGGTAGAAATGAATAAGCCTATTCTGTGTAACCTGCCCGGAAAGATTGAGACCGCAGTCGCATAACGGTTACAAACGAAGCAAAAACGCACGCTTGAGCCGCGATGTCGGGGGATTTTGAAAAAAAGGCAATTATTTATGAGGCCGAAGGGGTATGCATTTCAGTCATATGACCACTGTGCGGATTACGAAATCGTAAGGAATCGATTCGTCCCTTCCCTCTTTTTGAACGGTTCGCCACCTGGCGATTTTCACCTTCACTGAATTACTCCTTCAAACAGCCCAGTCTCTTGACGAAACCCGTTCTCGGGGAAAAATCAGGGTGAACTGAGCAGTGAAAAAGCTTCAAGGGAAGTTCTGGCGTTGAAGAGATTCTCAGGAGCAGGGAGGTTCATTGACTCGCGCCTAAAGTGGCGATGATCAGCCCCAATAGCACCAGAAGAACCATCGTCTTTGACCAATGATTGAGGCTGGACTCGCGGGTTGCTATGATCCGCTGCCAATCGACATTGAACCAGAGTCGTCTCAGCGAGGCAAGCCGCGCATCGAGCCAACGCGGCAATTGCTCGTTGGCCAAGCGCCGGCCATAGGTGAGGGCCGGTGCGATACAGGCGCTGATCGGTATCAGCAAGTCGCCCGGCGGAATGCGTGGCGTGAGGTATCCGGCGGGCGTCTGTCCATCCCTGATTGGCATTGCCCCGGGGTTCCGAGTCAGATGAGCTCTCCATAAAACTGCGATTATTGTCAGCACGGCACCGAACAGCAGCGGCCAGAGACTTCCCAGGACGGTGGTTTGAGACCAGAGTGTTGGTGTCTCTGGCACGAACCACCAGGGCAGCACGACCGTCCCCGCGACCAGCAACGCCCATGGCCGGATCAGCCCGGCAGGCGAGTGGTGGTTGACGGCCCCTGCTTTGGGCTGATAGAGCAAAAAAAGCAACCGCCCGACCAATAGGGTCGTAGCTACGGCGCTCCAGGGAAGCGCTGTTTGTAATACTGATACCCAGGGGCCTGGCGCGTTGACCGTCTGCGCTTTGAGTAAAAACTTCGCCGCCATGCCACTCGTCAGCGGTGCTCCCGCAAGCGCCAGTGCTGGCAGCCACATTGCAAACCATGCCCAGCGCCGTTGGGTACCACGGCAGACGCCGACGACGCCGACACCGAGAAACAGCGCGCCTTTGCAGAGGCCATGGTGCAGGGCGTAGAGGGTGATGGCCGTCAGGATCGCCGGATAGCCTTCCGGGGCCGCCAACCCCAGTCCCACAGCCATGGTCAGGATTCCCATCTGGCTGATGCTGGAATAGGCTAACAGCGTCTTGGGATCCCGCTGTGTGAGACCGACCACGACTCCATAGAATGCTGCGGCCAACCCCAGGGCCATGAACGCCTCACCCCACTGGAGCAGCGTCACCTCACCAAGCGGCAACAATCGCAACCAGCCTAACAGCCCCGCCTTGATCATGGCCCCCGACAACACTGCACTGGCAGGGGTCGGGGAGACCGGATGGGCCAGCGGCAGCCACAGGTGCAGTCCCAGCACCCCGGCCTTGATGCCGAAGCCGATAAACGCCAGGAGCATGATCAGGTCGCGTAAATCGGCCTGCGCCAACCCTTGCCGCACTGTTGCGAACTCGGTAGCTCCCGTGGCGCTGGTCGCCAGAACCATGGCAGCGAAGAGTGCGACCTCGCCGATGACCACCAGTAGAATGTAAATTCGCCCGGCACGTAGGGCTTCGATGCTACCTTCGTGCACCACCAGACCGTAGGATGCAAAACTCATCAGGGCGAAAAACAGATAGAAACTCGCCAGATCCTGGGCCAGAATCAGTCCCAGGTTGCCTGCCATAGACAGCAGGAAATACACAAAGAAACGACTGTGGCCGGGCTCATCGGACAGATAAGCCCGCGCGTACATGCCGGCCACCCACCACAGCAGGGCCGTGAACAGCAGGAACAAACGGCCAGTGTCGTCCACAAGGCCCAGTTCGGTGCCGAGCAGCAACCAGGGCAGATGGAGTGAGACGCTTGGGGGGGCGAAGACTGCCAGGATAAGCGCGGGCAGGCCCCCCCAAGGTGCAAATCGCAAAACCACCGAATGTGCGGCGCTAAGCAGGAGGGACCCGGCCAACAAAAGAGGCCAGATCACAACCAGCAACAAAACCAGCGAGGGGAATAGTGCATTCATGGCAAATAGAACTCCCGTGCCGCAATGAGCTTAACCCACCCCAAGGGACTGAAGGACAGCGGGGCCAACAGCCCCGCACCCAGGGCCATGGCAGCCGTCACCAAGGGTGGCAGCAACAGCGCCCAAGCCGTCTCCTTGCGGCCAAAGTCGCGCTCTTCGGGCCAGGCGACTGGAGGATCCCCAAACCAGGCAGCGTGCAGGATAGGCAGGAAATAGGCGGCGTTAAGCAGACTGCTGCCGGCCAAAACCAAGATCACCCAGCCCTGGTGCGCTTCCAGGGCGCCCAGGCCCAGATACCATTTACTGATGAATCCGGCAACCGGCGGAGCACCGATCATACCGAAGGCCCCAACAGTAAATGCCGCCATGGTCCAGGGCATGCGCCGTCCGACACCATTCATCTCGCTGATTTTGTGAATCCCCAGCGTTTCGGCCAGGTTCCCCGCACAGAAAAACAAGGTGATTTTCATGAAGCCTTGATGCACCAGATGCACCAGACCACCGATGGTTGCGACAGGTCCGGCGATAGCGACACCCAGGACGATGTAGGACACCTGGCTGACCGTAGAAAAGGCCAACCTGCGCTTCAGGTCATCTTGGAACAGCGCGCGCAGCGAGCCGTAGATAATCGTGATCGCCGCCAACCAGGCCAGCGGGGCCAGAACGCCAAGCCCCCTGGCAAACTCCGTGCCATACACATCATAGACCACGCGCACGATACCGAAGGCACCGGCCTTCACCACCGCTACCGCATGCAGCAGTGCGCTGACCGGTGCCGGGGCGACCATGGCTTGCGGCAGCCAGCCGTGCAACGGCACCAGGGCCGCCTTCACGCCAAGTCCGGCGATCAGCAGGGCGAAGATAGCGATCAGGGCGAAACGATGCTCTTCGCCGATGCCGCTCAGAAACCCCTGAGGTGTAAATTCCAGAGTGCCCGTCAGGGTATAGAGCCACACCGTGCCCAACAACAAGAACGCGCCGCCGAAGAGGGTGTAGGCGAGATAAGTCTGTCCGGCACGACGGGCCACCTCCGTGCCGCGATGAATGATCAGCGGATAGGTAGCCAAGGTCAGCAGCTCGTAGAACAGCAGAAAGGTCATCAGGTTGCCGGACATGGCCACACCGGCTGTGGCGGTTACGCACAGGCTGAAAAAACCGAAAAAGCGGCTACGGTGTGGTGAGCCTTCCAGGTAACCGATAGCGTAGACGGTCGTCATCAGCCAGAGCACCGCAGACAGGGTGACAAAAAAAAGTGACAGCATGTCGACAAGCAGCACCAGCTCCAGATCGGGCAACAGTGCTAGACGCACTTCATAATGATGCCCGTGGTAGACCCCCCACAGCATCCAGCCGACCAAGGCGAATTTAATCGAGGCCCCGCTCAGGTTAAGGACGGTCCGCAGTCGCACCCTGTGCTCCGGCAGACCAAAGATGATCATACTCGGCAGCAGCGCGCTGGCAATGACCAGCAAAGGGATCCAGGCATCCAGGTTCATGGTCTGACCTCCATGATGCCGAAGGGGGCACCAATGTCTACCAGCGACAGCACTGAAGGCGCCAGAAAACCCAACAAAATGGCTGCGGATGCGAGCAACAGAGCTGCCCACTCCATGCTGGCGGGTACCTTTTTCGAATCTTGTGCGACATCAGTCTGGGTAAAGGCATATCCCAACACCTTGAAAATATAGCCCGCCGCCAGCAAACCGCCGAGGATCACGACCGCCACCAGATCCCATCGCCCCTGCACCAGGGCTGCCTCAAGCAGCAGCCACTTGCCGATAAATCCACCGCTCGGCGGCAGCCCCATGATGCTTACACCGGCCAGTGCGAAGGCCCCCGCGGTGAGGGGCAGACGCTGCACCACCCGATCCAGATTGGTGATGCAGTCATGCCCGGCGAAGTGCAACAAATTGCCGGCCGCCAGAAACATGGCCGCCTTAGCCAGCGCGTGAGACAGCGCCAGGTATGCCGCAGCTCCCCAGGCGGTGGCCCCGGCGACTGTGCCCAGCGGAAACGCCAGAAACAGGTAACCGATCTGGGCGACGGTGGAATAGGCGATAAGCAGCTTCAGCCGGGTCTGGCGTAAGGCCTGCAGCGAGCCCCAAAGCACGGCCGCGGCACCGAGCAGGCCGAACAATAAATCGACCCCGGTTCCTAGAGGGCCGAAGATCGTGAGCCACAAACGCAGCAGGATATAGAATGAGGCTTTCACCACCAGTGCCGAGAGCAAAGCACTCACCGGTGCCGGGGCGCTGGCATGGGCGGGAGGAAGCCAGAAATGCAGCGGGAACAACGCCGTCTTCAGTAACAGCCCCGCGCTTATCAGCCCCAGCGCCGCCCAGACCGCGGGAGAGGGCTCAACGCGGCTGGCAAGCACTGCGATGTCAACGCTACCGAAGCGGTGATAGAGCAGCGCGACGCCGAATAAGTAAGCAATCGATCCCAGCAGCGTCGCCAGCAGATAACGCATGGCGCCGCTCAGCGCATCCCTGCCGCCCGGCAACGCCGCCAGCGCGACCGCCGCCAACCCCATTAACTCCAGGGTGACGTACAGGTTGAAAATATCGGCAGAAAGAAATAAGGCATTCAGCGCGGCCAGCAGGCACAGCCACAGCGGCCAGAACCGGGCCGAATCTTTGTCCCGGAAATAACCCGTCGAATAAACGCTTACCCCGAGCCCGACCAGGGCCGTTGCAGCAAGCATCAGCAAACTTAGACCATCGGCGTACAGGTCAATGCCCAGCGGTGCGCCCCAACCGCCTACGGGGTGATAATAAACTCCATTGTCGTGGATTTGCCAACCCAGACCTGCGACCGCCAGGGCTACGGCGAAGGTCGTAGCCAATCCCACGATCCTCGCCATCCCCGGACAAAGGAAGCAGAAGATCGCGCCTGCCAACGGCA
>JAACTI010000155.1 GCA_009993495.1 Deltaproteobacteria bacterium
GTCAGCGTTTTGGCCGGACAATTCAACTTTACGCCCCCCTTTACCTGTCCAATGAATGTCATAACGGTTGTAAATATTGTGGTTTCAGTGCTGACAATCACGATCTGCGGCGAAAAACCTTGAGCGATGCTGAAATTCTGCGCGAAGCCGAACATCTCCATCAACTGGGTTTTCAGCACATATTATTACTGACCGGCGAAGCACCAGAGGTTGCCGGAGTCGATTATATTGAACACGCGGTGCGCTTGCTGAGGGGGAAATTCAGTTCTCTGTCGATTGAAGTTTTTCCCATGGATACGGCCGACTACCAACGTTTGGCCAAAGCGGGCGTCGACGGTCTGACAATTTACCAGGAAACTTACGATCAACAGCTCTACCCCGAGCTTCACCCCTACGGGGGCAAAAGTGACTTTCGCTATCGCCTCGCAGGGCCGGATCGTGGCGGCGCTGCCGGATTCAGACGCATTGGAATTGGTGCGTTACTGGGATTGGGCGATTATTTAAGCGATGCCTTTTACACCGGCTTGCATGCGCGCTATCTGATGCAGAAATTCTGGCGCAGCCTGGTGACCGTTTCATTCCCCCGCCTGCGCCCAGCAACTGGCGGCTTTGCCCCAAGTTCCGTCGTCAGCGATCGGCAGTTGACCCAGTTAATCTGCACCCTGCGCTTATTAGTGCCCGACGCCGGGCTGGTGCTTTCAACCCGTGAAAGCGCTGAACTGCGTGACAACTTACTCCCCCTGGGGATTACGCAAATGAGCGCCGGTTCCTGCACCGCGCCTGGGGGTTATGAAGGCAGTGAAGCCGAGGCGGAACAATTCGCGATCAGCGACGAGCGCACCCCCGCAGAACTCAGCGCAACCTTGCGTGAGCGCGGTTATGAAGCCGTCTGGAAAGACTGGGATGCGGCCTTTGTCCAGCCCTGAAATCGCCCCGAAACGGTCACAACCTCTGCCAAGCCTCTACCTAATCACCGACCGTCACCAGACCGGATTGGGCCTCAGTTACACGGTGGAACAGGCCCTCAATGCCGGGGTCAAATTGCTGCAACTGCGCGAAAAAGATTTGCCCCTTGCGCAGCAAAAAGAGTGGGGTTGGCAACTGAATCTCCTCTGCCGCAGGCATGGCGCCAGTCTCCTGATCAACAGCCAGATTGAATTGGCGGCAGAACTTGAAGCGTCCGGGGTACAACTGGGGGCGGGAACCTCAAGCGTAAAGGTTGCCCGTCGGCGTTTGGGATCCCATGCGTTAATTGGATATTCGGCGCACAATTTTGCCGAAATTGTCCAAGCCTACGAACAGGGGGCCGACTTTGTCACCTTCAGTCCAGTTTATTTCACCCCGTCAAAGAGGCAATATGGCCCACCCCAGGGGCTCGAAGCCCTACGTGCCGTTTGTCGCACCCCCCCCCTGCCCGTTTATGCCCTGGGGGGGATCTCTACAGAAAAAATCGTTGAAGTCATTAAGGCAGGAGCTTACGGAATCGCGGCAATTTCCGCGGTTTTTTCAGCAGCGGATCCCTTCAAGGCGACACAGAAGCTGCTGAAAGAAATTGCAACCGCCAGCAAAAGTTAGTTCAGGGGCAAAATCGCGAGAGGATCAACTGCCGGCGGGGTTACCAGTGGATCGATCGCTGGTGGCACATAGGGGTAGACCTTGGGTTCGTGCTCAACATCATGACAACTCAGGGCGCAGGAACCCTGACGACTGGCAACGCCGAAAGATTCATAGCGCAGATCGCCGGCGATATTCGGCCTGACCACATCGGCATTGAAACGGATCAGATATTGATTACTTTGGCTGCCATGGGCATCGTGGCAAGTAAAGCAACTGGTTCCGGTGTAACTACCACCGCTGGTACCTTGAATATGCAGGGAATGATAGGGGAAACTTTCATCGCTTAAGATACTGTTACGCGCATGGCATCGATAACAGAGGGCATAGGCCAGCTGACTTTCACCGCGCCCTGATTCCATCTGGTAATTATCGACCAACAAACCGGGATACATAGAGCCGTGAGGCCCCTGCGGGCCGTTGGCATCATCGCTGCCGTGGCAGTCACGACAACTGATGGTGGAAATTTTACCGGGTTGATCCTGACGCGCCGCATAGGGTGGTTTCAGGCTGATGACATAGGCATTGGCACCCTCAGCGCCGACCGGATGAAAAGAAGGGTTGCTGCTGCGAAACTCGGCACGCTTGTCACTCGACGTCACCGGCAAATTGGCACTGGCTCCGTGGCATTTGTAGCAAAGTTCGGCCTCGGTGCTAACCTCGGCGGAAAAATTACCGATTCCCTGACGTCTGATCCCGCGGAATGGCGCCGTATCCTGTAATTCGTGGGGCTCATGACAATCAATACACTCAGCATGACGCCGCGCATTAACCATCTCTTCGGGCAGAGCTTCCCTCTGTTGGTGCACGCCACTGATGGCAAGCACGGGATGGCTGTAAGGTTTGCGCAGTTCGGCTTCGATATCGGGGAAATTTGACCTTGCGCTGGCTGAAACATAGCCCTGGGCAATCATTTGCTGGCGGGCGCTGCGGTTACTATGGCAGTTCAGACAAACCGCTTCTTCCCCGCTGATAGACATATTCATGCCGCGATGGCAGGCGCGGCAAGATTTTGGCAGCAGGGTTTTGTCACCATGCATGCCGCTCAATTTACCCCTGGGCGCAGCATCGGCAACCCGAACCTG
Organism: Deltaproteobacteria bacterium; assembly: GCA_009993495.1. Lineage (GTDB taxonomy): Bacteria > Desulfobacterota > Desulfuromonadia > Desulfuromonadales > Geopsychrobacteraceae > Geopsychrobacter. Next base: position 2,700 of record JAACTI010000155.1, read on the forward strand.
AATGGCAAAAACACTCAGAAGGAACGAAAGGCACAAAGCAGGCAGAAACTTCTTCACGACAACTCCTCAAAACGAATGAACGCATCAGCATCAATATGGCGTATCAGTGAATCGGATTAGTACTCCAGTCATTGCCCTGATGGCAGTCATTACAGGTATTGTCATAATCAGTTGTTTCCGTACCGGTATAATTCCGCCAAAAAGGCAGGTTGTAGGTACCGGTTCGGGTATCTTCATGGGGATCATGACAGGTGGTACACTGTAAACGCTGCTGCCCATCCAGGGGAACGACTGTCGGCGCCACATAGTCTGTCCGCCCATCCAGCCCTCCTCCCGTAGTGGAATTCAAGTAACCCACAACTGCAGCATTATAAACAAAGGAGACGGGATGAGTCGTTGCCAGGTCAACGACAGCCGTCGAGCTGCCCAAGGTGTTGGTATTCATTATGATAGGAGACGAGGAACTTAAAATTTCACCGATCGCACTGACCCCGTCATGACAGGAAAGACACATGCGGGTCGCGCCATTGGGATAGACTGCCGGGTCGGCGTTGGAATACTGGCTATCTCCAACAATCGCAGCATCATCAATGTTCAGTGAGTTGGTTGGCGAATTGTACAGGGGAAAACTTGCAGTGCTTGGGTTTTTGCGGTTCCACAGCGCCGACTGAGCCGAAGCCCCATGGGGGGTGTGACAGAAAACGCAAATTCTGGTTTCGCTGAGGGCTTTAATCGTATTTGAAGAGCCACTAATAGAAAGGTTGTGGCGGTTATTTGGGCTGG
>JAACTI010000156.1 GCA_009993495.1 Deltaproteobacteria bacterium
AGTCGCGAAAAAGATGTGGCAACTCCGGCGCGGGTTTCTCTGGGCGATGCCTATCTCAAAAAGGGGCAAATACTCAAAGCCGCCGAGGTTTATCAGGCGGGCTATCTGGCCGAAAAACGTAGTGTTTTTCTTGCCCGCCTCGAAGATTGCTACATGCAGGCCGAAGATCCTTCGGCATTGCTGAATTTTTATCGTAAACAGCTGCTGGCCGATGGTGATGATCTGTTGTTGCGCCTTTACTTCGGTCGTTTCTGTCTGCGGATTGAAATGGTCGATGAAGCCATAGAGCAACTTCATGTCGTCGAAAGCTCGGGGATCGATTTCCCGCAGCTCCACCTGTTGCTCGCCGAAGCTAACCGCCGTCGCCAGCAGACCGATGATGCCCTGAACGAATATCGGCTGGCACTGAAAGTCGATAATCACTTGCGTCTAGGCTTTGTTTGCAGTGCCTGCGGAACCCCGAGTGAGAACTGGCAGGGTCGTTGCGCAAAATGTGGCGCCTTTGACACTCTGGGTCTGCCGGAACGGCAGCAGATGTTGCACGCTCGTCCGCAATTGCAAAAAGCCATTCCCCACGGTCAACGCGAGGCCTGAATCATGCCTAAACCTTTGCTCCTGATGATACTCGATGGCTGGGGAATTGCTTCCGCCCGCACCGCCAATGCGGTTGAACTGGCGAACACACCCAACCTTGATCGCTTGTTTCAAGAATTTCCCCATAGCCAACTGCTGACCTCAGGGCTGGATGTCGGTCTACCTGCCGGGCAGATGGGCAATTCGGAAGTGGGTCATTTGAACATTGGGGCCGGGCGGGTTATTTATCAAGAATTGACCCGCATCAGCCATGCCATCGATGACGGTTCCTTTTTTGATAACTGCCACCTGCAGAAAATCTGTCGCAAACTGGCGGCTTCCGGAGGCACTCTGCACCTGCTAGGGCTGGTATCCGATGGTGGGGTTCATTCCCACAATTCTCACCTTTATGCCCTTTTGCGGCTGGCACGCCAGACCCACGTCAAAGAGGTGTGTATTCATGCGATCCTCGACGGGCGGGACACCCCGCCACGCAGTGCTGCTACCTATCTGGCCGAACTTGAAAAGGAAATTTTGGCTGTTGGTCTCGGTCGCGTGGTCACCCTGACCGGTCGCTACTGGACCATGGATCGTGATCAGCGCTGGGAGCGTGTTGAACGCGGCTATCGGGCGATGACCGCGTCCTGTGGTCAGGGGTATCCCGACACCCAGACGGCGATTTCCGCCGCCTATGCAGCGGGGCAGGATGATGAATTTGTTGAACCCTGTATCATCGATGGTGGGGGCAATATAGAAGACGGCGATGGAGTGATTTTTTTCAACTTCCGCGCCGACCGGGCCCGTGAAATAACCCGCGCCTTCTGTCAGAAAAATTTTACCGGTTTTGAACGGCGGCAAACACCGCAGCTTGAAAGCTTTGTGTGTTTAACCGAATATGATGAAACCTTTGGGCTGCCGGTTGCTTTTCAACCGGAATCTTACCAGCAAATTCTGGCCGAAGTGGTGGCCAACGCGGGCTTAAAGCAACTGCGCATCGCTGAAACGGAAAAATATGCCCACGTCACCTTTTTCTTCAATGGTGGGCGCGAAGAGTCCTTTGCCGGCGAAGAGCGGGTGTTGATTCCTTCACCCAAAGAGGTTGCGACCTATGATCAAAAACCCGAAATGAGTGCCTTTGCTTTAACCGAAGAACTGTGCAACCGCATAGATTCGGCGGTTTATGACCTGATTATCGTCAACTATGCCAATTGCGACATGGTGGGCCACACCGGCAATCTTGCCGCCGCGATTAAAGCGGTTGAAACGGTGGATGCCTGTGTTGGCCAGGTGGTGGATAAAGTTCTGGCGGCGCAAGGTGCGGTACTTATCAGTGCCGATCACGGTAATTCGGAACAAATGCAGGCTGCAAATGGCGAACCCCACACGGCGCATACCAGTAATCCGGTGCCGCTGATTTATGTTGCTCAGGGCGCAAGTGCCACACTCGAAAACGGGATTCTTGCCGACCTGGCTCCAACCCTGCTTGACCTTCTCCACCTGCCGAAACCGTCCCAGATGACAGGGCACAGTTTGCTTCGCCGCTGATGTGAGTGGCGGATTCGAGCAAAAACTTTGCCGACGGCTGCGCCCGGCGGTTGATTTGCTCAATTTCTTCTTTCCGGCCATTTGTCCTGCCTGCGAAAAATTGCTGCCGACAGACAGTCAAACACCCTTTTGCCCCAAGTGTACACAAAGTCTGATTCCCCTGCCCCAGGGGCGCTGTTCCCGTTGTGCTCTGCCCTTCAAAGCCCAGACAAGTTCCATGCATCTGTGCGCTGACTGCACGCGTCAGCTCCCGGTTTATCAGGGCGTTTTCGCTGCGGGCCTTTACACCGGTAGTTTAAAACAGGCGATTCAGCGGTTTAAATACAAGGCCGGGGTCGATCTTGACCGTTGCCTGATCCAGCTGTTGATTCCCCAACTCGATAATTTGCCCCTCGATGGTCAAAACCTGCTGGTTCCGGTTCCACTGCATCCTTTGGGGTTGCGTAAACGCGGGTATAATCAGTCTCTTTTGCTGGCAAAAAATCTCTTGTCCGCATTGCGCTTGCGCCAAAAGGCGGCTAAATTGAAGAGAGGTTTGGATCTTCGTCTGGAACCCGGCATTTTAAGGCGCACCAAAGACGGTCAGCATCAACAAGGACTTGGTGCGCGCCAACGAGCCTTGAATCTGCGTGATACCATAGTTGCAACCCGCCAGTTGCAGGGTGAAAACCTGATTCTGGTGGATGATGTCATGACGACCGGGGCGACGGTTTCTGCCTGTGCCCGGGCCCTGCTTGATGCCGGAGCCGCGAGGGTTCTGGTGGTGGTTATTGCGCGGACACCCCGTTTTTGACCACACTTTCAACCGAGAGGCCTATGAATCCCGAAGCCAGCCAGTTGCTGAAAAGCTTTTCCTTCGAAACGCTGATGAAAACCATCCCCGCTGGCCTTTTTCTCGTCGATACGACGCAGAATATTGTCTACTGGAGTGAGGAAGCGGCCCGGATTACGGGTTACCCCTCATCCGAGGTGGTTGGGCAGCACTGTTCTTTTCTGTCGGGTATCCCCTGCGATAAGGGCTGCGGTCTGTTCGAGAGCAGCTACCCCAAGCCGATTACCGGCACCAGTTGTTCGGTGCAACATCGTAATGGTCGCCGGGTACAAATCAGCAAGAATATTGACCTGCTCTATGACAATCAGGGCCAGGTGATTGGGGGGATTGAAGCCTTTGTTGATATTACCCGGCTCACGGAACTTCAATCCAATCTCCGGGCAGAAGTCGAAGAGCGCACCCAGCAACTGAAGCAAGAACAGGAGAATTTAAGGGCAGTGCTCGATAGCATGACCGATCTGGCTTATATCTGTACCGAAGATTTTGAAATTAGCTTCATGAACCGGGCAATGCAGGAATACTACGGCCCGATTGACGGGCGGCGCTGCTATGAGGTTCTGCAAACGGGCAGCGGGGTGTGTGACAATTGTCCCATGCCCCAGACCAAACAAGGAAAAATCGTACGCCAAG
>JAACTI010000207.1 GCA_009993495.1 Deltaproteobacteria bacterium
ATCACGAGTAATCGACGGTGACTCAGACTTACGTGCAATCTTATCGACTTCGTCAATGTAAATAATGCCGCGCTGAGCTTTTTCCAGATCGTAATCAGCCGCCTGCAACAGACTTAAGATAATATTTTCAACATCTTCCCCAACGTACCCAGCTTCGGTGAGATTGGTCGCATCAGCAATAGCGAAGGGAACGTCCAGCACCTTGGCCAGGGTCTGAGCCAGCAGGGTTTTGCCACTGCCGGTTGGGCCGAGCATCAGAATATTACTCTTCTGAATTTCGACGCCATCATTGCGATTAGGGCTCTCAATTCGCTTATAATGATTGTAAACCGCAACCGCCAGAATCTTCTTCGCCCGATCCTGACCGATAACGTAATCATCAAGAATTTCGCGGATTTCTACGGGTTTTGGCAACTTCGATGTCTGGTTATCTGCGTCTTTGTCCAGCCGAGTTTCTTCGGCGATAATGTCATTACAAAGTTCAATACATTCGTCGCAGATGTAGACTGTCGGGCCGGCGATCAGCTTACGGACTTCTTCCTGTTTTTTCCCGCAGAAAGAGCAGGTCAGATTTCCCGATTGACTATCTCTGAAATTCACGGCGTTCTCCTTGCGGACACTTTTCAGGGCTTACGTTTAACGATGGAATCGATGATACCATAATCACAGGCGGTCTGACTATCCATGAAGAAATCACGCTCGGTGTCATGACTGATCTTCTCCAGAGTTTGCCCGGTGTGCCCAGCCAGTAACTCGTTGAGCGTCTCGCGCATACGTAAAATTTCTTTAGCGTGGATGCTGATGTCTGTCGCCTGACCCTGGAAACCTCCCAGGGGCTGGTGGATCATCACCCGCGCAAAGGGCAAAGCAAAGCGCTTACCCGCTTCGCCCGCTGCCAGGAGTACAGCTCCCATGCTGGCCGCCTGCCCGACGCAGATGGTTGAGACCGGCGCCTTGAGATACTGCATGGTGTCATAAATCGCCATTCCGGCGGTAACGACCCCGCCCGGTGAATTGATATAGAGATGAATATCCCGATCCGGGTCTTCAGATTCAAGAAAAAGCATTTGGGCAATAATCAGGTTGGCCATGTGGTCTTCGATACCACCCGCCAGAAAAATAATGCGATCCTTAAGTAACCGCGAATAGATATCGTAAGCGCGCTCACCACGCCCCGTATCCTCAACCACCATCGGCACAAGACTCATGAGATCAACCTTCCGGGTTCGCAACAGCTTCGGCGGCATCAGCCTCTTCAGCCGATGCTGGTTTAGGTTCAACTTCGGTGACCTTCGCCCTGGAGAGAATATGCGCCACCACTTTTTCATGCAGCACCTGACCACTAAGACCTTCACGCGCCTGCGGGTTTTTAAAGTAGTTCGCAACCTGTTCGGTCGAAACTTTAGATTGCGTAGCCAGCATCTGAAATTTCTCTTCGAGATCCTGCTCTTCGACCTGAATATTTTCCTGTTTAGCCACCGCAGCAAGAATTAATTCACCACGAACCTGCTTCTGGGCGAGATCACGATAAGAGCTGGCAAAACCGGCATCGTCCATACCCAGCATCTTCAGGCTCAACCCCTGTGACTTAAGTCGTTGTGAAAAATTTTCTTTCAAGTCTTTCAGCTGATTTTCAATCATGACTTCCGGCACATCAAAACTGTTGGCCGCGACCAATTGATCCATCATCTGTTCCTGCAACCGGCCCTCGGCTTTTTCAGTCAATTCCCGGAGGCTATCTTCGTGAATCCGCTGACGCAACTCAGCAAGAGACTCCAGCCCCAATTCTTTGGCAAAATCGTCATCAATTTTGGGTGCAACCTTCTCTTTAATTTCTTTAAGAACCACCTTAAACACCACAGGTTTACCCGCCAATTCCTGGGCCCCATAGTTTTCAGGAAAGGTTACCGAGATTTCACGCTCTTCGTCGCGCCTCATGCCAACAACCTGATCTTCAAACCCGGGGATAAAACTGCCCGACCCCAGTTCAAGCTGATAATCCGTAGCGGAACCATTGGCAAACGCAACTCCGTCACGAAACCCTTCAAAGTCAAGAATAACCGTATCACCTTCACGGGCCTTCTTGCGACTACTCACCTCAAGGGTCGTGCGCGATTCTCCCAACTGATTTAAGCGATCAGCGACAACTGATTCATCAAAAACAACCTTCTCTTTTTCAAGTTGCAAGCCCTCGTAACCGCTAGCAACAACCTCCGGATAAATTTCAACTTCGGCGGCAAAGGTAAAGGCCTTTTCAGCATCGACTGGTGCCGTCTCAACAATTTCCGGGGCAGCCACCGGATTGACCTTTTGAGCAACCATCGCCTCGTACAAGCTGCCCTTTATCAGATTTTCGGCGACTTCCACACCCATGCGGTCGGCATACTGCTGTTCCAGCAGTCGGCGCGGCACCTTGCCTTTGCGAAAACCTTTAATACTGGCACTTTTGGCTATTTTGGCATAGGTCTTCTCAATTTCAGTGGCCACGCGCTCGGCAGCGATTTCAATGGATAATTTCTTGCGGATAGAACTTAAATCTTCGACCGTGACATTCATGAGTTATCCTTTTTACAAAATAAATATGGGCTGAACGCGAAGCATACGCAAATTCAGGCAAAAAAACTTTATAACACAGGTAATGGCGACAGATAAATGGTGCGAGAGGGGGGACTCGAACCCCCACATCAAAAGATACTGGTTCCTAAGACCAGCGCGTCTACCAATTCCGCCACTCTCGCAAACAAACAAAACTCACCTTCCACACCCACCAGTCAGCAAGACTGGCTTCCGGGCCGGAAGGTGAGCTGGTTTCAAAATGGGGTGAGTGAAGGGGCTTGAACCCTCGACATCTGGAGCCACAATCCAGTGCTCTACCAACTGAGCTACACCCACCGCAAAGTTCGGCCATAGTAAGGAACGACTTCTCCGTTGTCAACAGCAAAAAAAACACCACAAAAAGAACAGTAAAAAACCCGATCAGGCCATGAACGGGTTTTCTAGAAAAAATCGCCGATCTATCACCATGACTCACCTCCGCGACAATGGAAAAAAGGGCCGCAGACATGAGTTTGCAACCCTTTCATTTTTTGCTGAGCTTTTTTGGCGCGCCAGGAGGGATTCGAACCCCCGGCCCTGTGATTAGAAGTCACATGCTCTATCCAACTGAGCTACTGGCGCAGTAGAACTGAAGGTTGACACCGGATGCCATCCAGCCTTTGACGAGGCAAGCATTTGGTACCCTATAACCCATAATTTTACTCAATCCTCTGGGTTACAGGGTACTAGCATGACTCTATGTTATTTGCAAACAGAAAACCCCTGTCGGCCGCCCCACTGAGGCGTAAAAAAATCATCCGCAGAGCTCTGGAAAAAAGGCTCAAAAGACCTGATCACTAAAATTACATGATTAAATGTTTGAAATTTAGAGAATTTACGACTAAGATGCGGGCCTGAATATTTGCTTAATTGCTGGCGGCGCCAAAAACCGTCAACTCAGGAGACGCTGAAATGTCTATTCAAACCAAGGGCTTAAA
>JAACTI010000208.1:0-296 GCA_009993495.1 Deltaproteobacteria bacterium
AATTACGAATATCAAAATCCAGTGAATTTACAGCGCGAGCCCAAAACCACCTTTGCTCTGGGGGTGGATGATCTGATTATTTGCGCCGGGGCCTATCGCGGCCAGGGCGAAGTCTTAGCGGTAGTCGCGCTCAAGATCAATGCTGCCCACTGGGCCCGGGGGCAGTTAGAGGCGGCACTGGTGCCTGCCGTTTTGACCCTGTTTTTGCTGGCAGCCTTAGGTGCTGGTGCCCGGTTATGGCAGCGGCCGGAGATTTATGCCCGGCTGCCCCATAGTTTGCGGCATCCGAGCACGGT
>JAACTI010000208.1:362-3785 GCA_009993495.1 Deltaproteobacteria bacterium
TTGCTTTTGAACAGCTGGCGCGGGTCAGAACCGCCAAAGTTGAAAAGGAAATTTTTAGAACCATCGTTTCCGGACTGTCGAGTCTGGCGGGTTTTTATGCCCATAGCACGCAGGTGACGGCGCACGAATATAAAAATTTCATCACCTATCTGCCGCGTGATCCCTGGGTGCAGTTCTGGGCCTGGGCACCGCCGGTGCCGGCCATGGACAAGGCAGCCTTTGAGCAGCGGCTGCGCTTTAACACCGGAGTGTCCAACCTAACTGTCTGGCAGGCAGATGCCGCCGGACAGACCGTGCCTGCGACCGCAAGTTTAATTTATTACCCCCTGGAATATGTTGAGCCCCGGCACTTGAATGCCGCGGCCCCCGGTTATGACCTGGGCGCCGATCCTCAGATACGGGCCGCGATTGATGAAGCGCGCCGCACCGGGCTGATGACCATGAGTGCTCCGGTTACTTTGCCGACCAGCATCAGTTCGCACCGGCTTCTGCTGCTGTTGGAAGGGGTCAACAGCTCCGCATATTCTGCGCGCTTGCGCGGCCTGGTGGTTGCGGGGCTGAACCTGGATTTTGTGCTCCACGAAGCGGACAGCAGGGCGAAGGTGCATCTGGTGCTGGAAGCCGTGGGGCCGGCGGGAGAGCTGGAAATTCTGGCCAGCTCACAACCCGCGGCATTAAAAACCGCAGGGTTTAATTTTAAACGCCCTTTTTTTCTGTTGAACCAAAGTTTTCAGGTGCGCGCCAACGCCTCGCCGACCTTCATGGCCCGTTCACCGCGCGTGGCCGGGCTCTCGGTGCTGGCCTTTAGTTTGGCGCTGACGGCCAGCTTGGCCCTGGCCACGCATTTGGCTGCCCGGCGGCGCGAACAGCTTGAATTGCTGGTACGGGCGCGCACGCGTGATCTAGAAGAAAGTGAAACTCTGCAACGCTTGCTGCTGGAAAATCTGGATGTTGGGGTGATGATCATCGATCCTCAAACGCGCCAGATCGAACGGGTCAACCCCTATGTCGCCCGACTGTCAGGGGTCGCGCCCGAACTGCTGCTTGGGCAGCCTTGTCATCAGCGGTTGTGTACTGCCGCGGAAAATGCCTGCCCGGTCTGCGATCTGGGTCAGCAGATTGATGCTTCAGAGCGAATTTTCCTGCGGGCGGACGGCAGCCAGGTTCCGGTGTTGAAGACGGTGAAGACGATTATGCTGGGTGGTACGGAAAAACTGCTCGAATGTTTCGTTGATCTCAGCACGCTCAAGCAGGTCGAACAACAATTACGCGACGAACAGCGCCGCTTAGAGCGAATTATTGAAGGCACTCATGCCGGAACCTGGCAATGGCAGGTGTCTTCGGGCGAACTGCTCATCAATGAGGTTGGCGTGGCACTCCTGGGTTACGATGCGGCGTCCCGCCCCGCCCCCCAGATTGACGCTTGGCAAGCCTTGTTGCATCCGAAAGATCTGCTGCGACTCAGGGGCAAAATTGCCCGACATTTTGCGGGGACTCTGGCCCACCTCGATTGCCAGGCGCGTTTCAAACATCGTCAGGGCCAGTGGCTGTGGGTTCAAATTCGTGGCCGGGTGCTGGACTTTAATGAAAAGGGCCAGCCACGCACGATGTTTGGCACCTTTGTTGATGTGAGCGTCCAGAAAAAAATCGAAAAGCATCTGCTGCAACTTAACGCGCGTTTACAGGATGAGATGCAACATGTCGCGGAACTGGCCGATGCGGCCGAGGCGGCGAACCAGGCGAAAAGTGAATTTCTGGCCAATATGAGCCACGAAATTCGGACCCCCCTCAACGGGGTCATCGGCATGAATGCTCTGCTCCTGGATTCCGGCTTGAACGACGAGCAGCGCAAGTATGCCGAATTGGCCGGGTCGAGTGGCGAGAATCTGTTGCGCCTGGTCAACAATATCCTCGATTTTTCCAAAGTTGAAGCGCGGCAGATGGAACTTGAAATTATCGATTTTGATCTCGCTGCGCTCCTCGACGATCTGGCCGCGACCATGGCGGTTCAGGCCCATCAGAAAAAGCTGGAGCTGCTGTGTTATGCCGAGATTGATGTCCCCAGCCTGCTGCGCGGCGACCCTGGCCGCCTGCGTCAGATTTTAACCAATTTGCTCGGCAATGCTTTAAAGTTTACCGAAAAGGGCGAGGTGGTGGTGCGCACGACCCTTGAGCGGGCCGAAGACGCACTGGTTGTGCTCAAATTTTCGGTGCGTGACACCGGGGTTGGGATTCCAGCCGACACGGCGGAGCGTTTATTTGAAAAGTTTACCCAGGCCGATACTTCAACCACGCGCAAATATGGCGGCACCGGGTTGGGATTGGCAATTTCCAAGCAACTGGCCGAACTGATGCACGGCCAGATTGGAGCGCGTCCCCTGGCGGATGGTACGGAATTTTGGTTTACGGCCCGCTTTGAGCGCCAGGAGGCGAAAGAGCAACCTGCGGCTCCGACAGCATACCTTCCCCCCATGGATGGGCTGCGGGTGTTGATTGTGGACGATAATGCGACCAATCGCGAAATTCTTAAAGTTCGCTTGAACGAATGGCAGATGTGTCCGGTCGAAGCTGAAGATGGCGCGACGGCTTTCGCTCTGTTGGAACAGGCGATGAAGGATGAAAACCCCTTTGCCCTGGCCCTGATTGATATGCAAATGCCGCAAATGGATGGGGCCGAATTTGGGCGGCGCGTGCGTGCTGACGCGCGTTTTAGCAAGCTGCGCATGGTCATGCTGACCTCCCTGGCGACGCCGGGCGATGCCAATTACTTTGCCGATATCGGCTTTGCGGGGTATCTGGGTAAACCCCTGAATCACCAGGATCTGAAGAGTTTGCTCGCGCTGGTGATGGCCGAGAATCTGGCCGCGAAGCAACCCCAAAAACCGATTCTCACGCGTCATACCCGTCGCGAAACCGCCCCACTGGCGGTCTTCAGCCCGGCGACTCTGCTGCTGGCGGAAGACAATCTGATCAATCAGAAGGTCGCCACCGCCCTGTTGCAAAAGCTCGGTTTGAGCGTCGATCTTGCCGCAAACGGACTTGAAGCCCTGGAAGCCTTGCAGCAAAAAGATTACAGCCTGGTGCTGATGGATGTGCAGATGCCACACATGGATGGCCTGGAGGCCACACGTGCAATTCGCGCTGAGGGTTCGACGGTGCGTGATCCGCGCTTGCCAATTGTTGCCCTCACGGCCAATGCCATGGCCAGTGATCGCCAACAATGTCTGATGGCGGGCATGAATGACTACCTGACCAAACCCCTGACCTTGCAAGCCCTGCAACAGACCCTGGAAAAATATTTACCCACGCTTGAAATGCTGAAGCCGCAGGTGGCGAACATTTCACCCCTCGCCGGGGTGGTTTTCGATCTGGAGGGTTTTCTGGCGCGTATCGGTGGTGATCGGGAATTGGCGATAACGATTT
>JAACTI010000209.1 GCA_009993495.1 Deltaproteobacteria bacterium
GCTCTATTGTTTTTCGCAGATTGATGGTGCCACCGCAGATACCAAGGTGGCGCATGTCTGGTTTTACGGCACACGTGAAATGGCACGCGTCGAGCTGCCGGTTCGCTCCAGTCGCTGGCGCACCTACTCTTCGAAAAAGATCCTTCCTCAGTGGACGGGTGACTGGCGAGTGCAGATCGTTGCTGCCGATGGCCGACTGTTGGGCGAACTGGCCTTTCGTGTCGAGTGACTCTTACCCCTCCGGCGGCTTGACGCCGGAAGGGTAAGAGTTAACCCCGGGTGGCAACTGAGCCCGCCCCTGCTCTCTCAGGGTCTGCGCGTTGCATCAGCTTGGGGTGAGGGTCATTTTTTCTTGTTGGCGCGGGCCTGGGCGAGGTTGTCGGCCAAACCGCGATCCAGAGCCATTTGGCGCCGAGTTTCCGAGTAGCTGCGTGCCGCCAGTGATTGGCTGAGAGGAATATCGAAACGTTGGCGATATTCTTTGGGCAGCATGTCGTGGGCGGTGCGTAAATGGCGCGACAGGGTTTTGAAACCTTTGCCGCAGATCATGCAGTAAATGGCTTCTTTGCCAAAAGCCTTCTTGCGACTGACGGCGGGTTCATCCTCGGCAATCGCTTCGGTGCTCGGGTTTTCGCCACGGTCCAGGGCCGCCAATGTCTGGTGGAGTTCGGTCAATTCCGCCAGCATTTCTTCTTTGGTCATTTCGGTTTTGCTCAGGTGGGCCGCCAGTATTTGCGCGGCCAATTCAGTGGGGGTCGCCATACAAAATTTCTCCTTTTAGCTTGATCTAATTGACTGTAGACTTTTATATATAACGGTTCCTCTTTTAATAGGGAAGTCCCAAAAAAAAGAAAATGAAAAAAATAGCAATTTTTTCGGGTGAAGTTTGTGGTATTTTTTGTACACAACTGAAAAAATCGAAGTTGAGATCATGAATATTCGAGAACAAATAGAAAAACGTGAAGATTTATGCCTTGCGCCGAATGCCTGCCATAGTTCGAGGTCACGGGGGCGTTGCAAAGAAGAACCTGCCTGTGCGGTAAGGACTATTTTTCAACATGATCGTGACCGTATTTTACATTCCAAATCTTTTCGCCGTTTAAAACATAAAACTCAGGTTTTTCTTGCCCCTGAAGGGGATCATTATCGTACTCGCCTCACGCATACGCTTGAAGTTTCCCAGATCGCCAGAACTGTAGCACGGGGACTGGCACTGAACGAAGATCTGACTGAGGCTATTGCCTTGGGACATGATCTGGGGCATACCCCTTTTGGCCATGCCGGCGAGCGCGTGCTGAGTGAGTTGAGACCGGAAGGTTTTCGCCATGTTGTGCAAAGCCTCAGGGTTGTCGATTGTCTTGAAAAGGAGGGTCAGGGGCTGAATTTAAGTTTGGAGGTGCGTGATGGAATCCTCAAACATTCCAAGGGTTACGGCCCCCTGCTGGCTCCGGATGAAAGCTCACGCGCCCTGACTCTCGAAGGGCAGATTGTGCGTTTAGCCGACATTATTGCTTACGTCAATCATGATCTGGATGATGCGATTCGCGGCGGAGTTGTTCATCTGAACGAGGTGCCGACCGATATCTTGCAACATGTGGGTTTTCGCCATTCAGAGCGTATCGATCGCATGGTCAAGGATCTGATTGAACAGTCACTGGCGGTCGAGGGGCAGCAAATTCTCCTGTCGGCAGAAATGGATAAGGCAATTCAGGCGCTGCGTACCTGGCTTTATCGCCATGTTTATCACATTGCACAGATTCACGACGACTTTGTCAAGGCGTCGCGGATGTTGCGCGAGCTCTTTAACTTTTTTATCCAGGATGAAGCGGCCTTTATCGCCGCGGGTGGGCGTCGTTTCGGATCAGATTCACTGGCGGTGTCGGTGACGGACTTTATCGCGGGGATGACCGACCGATTTGCCCTGGCAATTTATAGCCGTCTCTTTTTGCCTCAGCCTTGGCGATCCCTTTCATAAACAGGTAACTCATTGATTTTCCCCGGAGATAAACTTGACACTCCGAAAGTCGCTATGCTAGCTTTAGCGCGGTTTACGCACCTGTTTCCGCCGGTTTTCGGCAGGTGGCTCCAATGATGAGCCTCGGTTCGCGTCGCTTGCTCTTTCGTGTTGGTGACCTCGGTTTCTGCCTTGATTTATGTGAGTTGGTTGAAATTTGTGAGGATTTCGAAATTTTAAACACGCCGCGTTTACACGATGCGGGACAAGCGGTTTGCGGGGGCATGGTTTTTCGGCGCACCACGATTCCCGTGGTTGATCTGCGCTCCCGGCTGGGACTCGGCGCATCATCTCCCGCACGCCAACCCCATAACGCTTTAGTTTTACATAGCCGTGAGGGAAACTGGGCGTTACTCATCGACCAGGTTGAGGGTTTTCAGCCAAGCGCCAGTATGCAGGATCTCCCCCTGCCGCCGCTGCTTGTCGCCCCAGGATGGAGATGTTTCGAGCAGATTGCCTTGTATCAGGCCCGACCATTTATAAAGCTTGACCTGCATGCCTGCTATGGTGGACTCTCACCGTGAACAAACGCCTTGGATTGTTCAGCTTTATGGGGGTCGGCTATGCCCTTTCCCTGTCAAGGCTTTTGCGTGTGGTAGAGGCCGGTTGCGTGTATCCGCTGCCGTTTGTGCCGCTGGGGGTTGAGGGCATGCTGATCCAGGGGACTGAACTGGTGCCCATGCTTGGTTGTGCTTGGCTGACCGGGTCTCAGGAAGCCGCAGTTGCCGGATTTCAGGTTGTGGTTGCCAGTGAATATGGTGCCATGGCTTTACCGGCCGATAAAACCCAAGGAATTGTCGCTGAAGCGCGCGGCAACTGGCAGCCGGAGCCGAAATCGAGGTTTGGCTTTTTGACGCATAGTTTCTGTTATCAAGAGGTCAGCTACCGCATGGTGAATATTGACGCTCTTGCTGTGAGTTTGATTCGCTCCTGAAATTTAAGGGGCAAGACCTGGTGCGAGGAGGCATCGAATGGCGAAAAAACTGCTTCTAGCTGACGACAGTCTGACAATTCAAAAGGTTTTTGGAATTGTTTTTGCCCATCTGGACTATCAGTTGCTGGTTGCCGACAATGGCAATGCGGCCCTGGATCTGGCACGCAAAGAGCGCCCGGATCTGGTGATTGCCGATATTGGGATGCCGGGCCTCGACGGTTTTGAGTTGTGTCAGGCGATAAAAACTGATGCCGCTCTTGCTTCGACTCCGGTTATGCTCCTGCCCGGCGCCTTCGAGAATTTTGACGAAAGCCGCGCCCGTGCTTGTGGTGCCAGTGGCTGGTTGTCCAAGCCCTTCGAATCTCAGACAATGATCGACAAAGTTGAGACCCTGCTGGCGGCTGAGTCCCTTGCTGCTCCTGCGGCGACCCTGGCATCAGAGCCAGAGCCTCTGATTGAAGAAACCCTCCTTCCCGAGAACCTTGTCGATGAGCTTCCGGTTGAGAGTAACGCTTTCGACACCGGGGCCGCGGCCACCGAAGCCGAGAGTTTTGACGAAATCGCCGAACTTGATCCCGTGGATATTCTTGCTCCC
>JAACTI010000030.1:0-14628 GCA_009993495.1 Deltaproteobacteria bacterium
TTGCCAGCAACTGCTGTAATTCGGTGAGAGGATCAGCGCTTTCACCACTTCGCTCAATATGTCCATCGGCGACAAGTTCAAAATAACGGTCCCGACAGCGGAAAATACGTGCCGGGCCACTGCCCAAAAAAGAATAGCGCGCCCACTTTTCGCCGCCTTCAATGGATTCAAGCAGAAACGCAGTCTGGCTATCATCAATTTTGCGAAAAGCCGAAACGGGGGTTTCCATATCGGCAAGAATTTCGCGATAAATGGGGATGAGATTACCCTGAGTAGCAAGAGCAGTGAAGGTGTTTCGATCCGGAAAATACATGGGGTGCCCGTTATCTCAAAGTTGGTCGAATTAAAAGCGTGCGTTGCCCGGTGTGCGCGGAAAGGGGATGACATCACGGATATTTTCCATGCCGGTCAGATACATGAGCAGTCGTTCAAAACCCAAGCCGAACCCGGCATGAGGACAGCTGCCCCAGCGACGGATATCGAGATACCATTCCATGTCACCGGCAGCTATGCCCTGGGCAGCCATTTTATTCTGCAAGCGCTCCAAACATTCTTCGCGCTGGCTGCCGCCAATAATTTCTCCGACCCGCGGGACGAGCAAATCCATAGCGGCCACGGTTTTTTCGTCGTCATTATCCCGCATATAAAAAGCTTTGATGTGCCGGGGATAGTCGGTCACAAAAACCGGTCCGCTAAAAATCTGTTCGGTCAGATAACGCTCGTGCTCCGCCTGCAGATCCTTCCCCCATTGAACGGGAAATTCAAACGTGCACTTCGATTTCAGCAACAGCGCAACCGCTTGGGTATAGGTCACCCGTTCGAAACGGGCCGCGGCCAGGGCGTGTAATTTTTCAAGCAGACCCTTTTCGATGCGCGCATTGAAAAAATCAAGATCTTCCTGACACTGTTCCAAAGCGTAGCTGACCATGTAACGCAAAAAATCTTCGGCCAGTTGGCAGTTATCGGTTAAATCAGCAAAGGCGATTTCCGGTTCGATCATCCAGAATTCGGCAGCATGACGGCTGGTATTGGAATTTTCGGCGCGGAAGGTTGGACCAAAGGTGTAAATGTCGGAAAATGCGGTAGCGAAAAGTTCACCCTGCAACTGACCACTGACGGTCAAACCGGTGCGTTCACCAAAAAAATCTTCGCGCCAGTCAATCCGGCCCTCCGTCAATGGAGGCTGGCTGGGGTCCAGGGTGGTAACACGAAACATCTCCCCTGCGCCCTCACAGTCATTGGCCGTAATTATCGGCGTCTGGACATAAACAAAACCGCGGTGCTGAAAAAATTGATGCACGGCAAAAGCGAGCTGGCTGCGCAGGCGGAAGACCGCGCCAAAGGTATTGGAGCGGGGCCGCAGATGAGCGATGCTGCGTAAAAATTCGAGACTGTGCTGTTTCTTTTGCAGCGGATAGGTTTCATCCGCCGCGCCGGTCACTTCAAGGGTTTCTAGCTGCAATTCCCAACGTTGCCCGGCGGCGGGAGACGCTATCAGCATGCCGGTGGCGTGCAGACAGGCCCCCGTGGCTAATCCGGCCAGATCAGCCAGCTGGGCCGATTGTGCCACCAGCTGCAAACTGGCAAAACAACTGCCATCATTCAAGGTAATAAAGGACACCTCTTTACCGCTACGCACCGAACGCACCCAGCCACACACCTGCACTGACCCGGGAGATGTTGTTGCCGCCAACAAAGATTTTATCGTATTGCGATTACGCATCAGGATTGATCTCCAGTATCTGTTCCGCGCGGTAAAGGCAGAGTCTGAGCTCAAAAAACGTAAAAAAAACCGGCATGAAGCCGGAAAATTCTGCGTTGCCGCACAGATTTTCGGGATCTAATGCCCTCAAATGCTGCCGGAGGCGCCGTGGGTAAAAGTCGCGGGCACGTCGTCTTGTAGCGATTTTCGTCGGGATTCCAAGCCTTAACGAGCGGACAAAACGGAACTCCCGCTAAAGGCCTTCGAGGAGGAGAGGCTTGACGTGCTCGAAGGTCATAAATTTTCCCAGACGCTAAGTCTTTTTGGCCGCCCCTTCATACAAAATTTTCCAACCTTGCCTGTCCTTGACCATGTAGAGTTTCTTGAGCATGTCACCGTTGTAATTATTTGAGCGGTACTCTTGCAGGAAGGTCGCCTCTACCATGGTGCGGCCCTCACTGCCTTGTCGGGGATATTTGAGCAAGGTCAGATTGCGTAAACGAATATTCTGGCTCTTTTTTTGGCCTAAAACTCTCGCTTTATAGGCTTTCCATTTTTTAAGATTGTAGTCATCAGCCCAGAAATCATCGGCATAGCTGTTGAAGTATTTTTCCAGTGCCACCTCTTCCCAGCTGGCACGCCAACGTTCGAGGCTGGCCTGGAGTTCAATGTTCTGCTCCAACCATTGCCGCCCACTCAACCACTCGACCTCGGCACTGATGACCACCGGCGTTTTACCCGGTACGACGTAACGCCCGATGCGCAGAAATTCGGAATTGGTCAGGGCAACACAACCTTCGGTATCGCGCGGCGGTCGGCTGTAAAGAGATTTGTCCGTACCGTGCAACCAGATACCGTAGCCGGTTTTTTGCAGATGCAGATCAAATTCGTTGGGATAATCAACCGGAAAGGCTCCGGTGCCATACATGGTCGGCAGTTCCACATCCGCAATTTCCCGCGTGACATAATAAACCCCGCTGGGGGTCTTCAAATCGCCGACTTTGTATTTGTTGCCCGCCGCACGACCAAGCACCACGTAATAATCATCCACCAGCTGCGGCGGCAAACCGACACCGGCATTCTTGTAAACATACAGGCGATTGTTAGCTTTATCGACCAGTAACGCATAAGCAATGGAGGAATCGAGGGCGATAAAAGCTGCTGGAATTTTCTGACCGTCCAGTAGGGAGAGATAGCCTTTGATACGGGCCTGGGCCTCAAGGCGCAAAGCTTCAATCTGCTGATTGTCGGCCTGTGGTTGGAGCGCGGCCAACACCTGCGACCCCCCGAGACTGTCTATTGGTTCAAAGCGCGCCAGAAGCAAATCACCATAAACCAGATGGGCGAGCTGAAATTTAGGGGCAAGCTGCGTCAGCTGACGCAGAAGCTCCAGGGCATCATCAAAACGATCACACTGCATATAAAGTAATGCTTGCAACAACAAAGCTTCGTAATCCGCGCTATTTTCCTGTAAGCGGCGGGTTAAGCGCTCAAGCAGAGCCTGTTGCCGTTGCGACACCCCAGGTTGTGACGCAGAAGCCAGTACAGGGTTCAGGAGGGCTTCGCTTTGCAACTGCGGCGCCGGGACAAGCGTGAGGGGCTGGCTGCGCCACAGGGCCCAGACACTCACGACTGTTGCAACGAGCAACAACATGACTGCGATTATGACAAAGCCACGTCTCAGCATCAGTTAAGCCGTTCTAAAGTCCTTTCATCGGTAATCTGCCAGCTGGAATCTTTGCGTTCCAATACCATCAGTTTACGTGTTTTATCCCGGTAGTTATCACTCTGGTAAGATTGCACTATTTTCACTTCTGCACGCTGATCCGTTTGCACAGTGACAAGGAAATCCATCAATTCAACCTGGATAAAGCTCGGTTTGCTCAAACGCTGCCGGCGCTGAGCTTCCCACTTGGCGCGTGAACCCGGAGGGGAAGAAAAATAACCGGGAGCATAAAAGGCCAGATATTTTTTCACATTCTGGCTCGACCAGGCGTCGGCCCACAGATCAAGAAACTGCTGTGGTGTTACGCAGGCAGCCGGGTCTGAAACCGGGGTCGCTGGGCGGATATCGTCATCTTCAAGTTTAGCAAGAAGCGTCAAGTCATCAGAGTTGACCGCCACAACACCCTCCGTTTGGGCTTCAGCATCCGGGCCGAATTCTACCGCGGATGGAACATCCGAAGGCGGCAGATCAAGAGCCGGAGTCGGAGCCTTAACCGGCTCAACGGTAACAGACGGCGTGTTTGTCGCCAGCAACGGCATCGAGGACCTAGCCGCAGGAAGATGCTCCCCGGAAATTTTTTCGGGCAGAGGTGACGCGACTTTGGCGGCCAACCCCAAGGGCTTAAGTTGAACCGGGGCAGCTTCTTCACGCAACTGCAAGGCCTTGCCATAGCTGTTTCGTGCCATGCCGGCATAAACCCGTGCAATATTTTCGTGCACCGCCTGGTAAGCGGGGCTGGTGTTCAACGCACGATCTAATTGTTCTCGTGCCTGGGGTAAATTCCCTTCAGCCGCGTAGAGAACCGCGAGGTTATTATAGGCCTGAACGGAATCGGGGTTCTGGCGGAGAGCAGTAAGATAAGTTGAGCGCGCGGCATCATTTTGGCCAGCCACCAACAGGCGATCCGCCTCAACCAGCAAATTGCTGGCAGACACCGCCGGGCTTGGCGCTGACGAAGCCGTGGCCTGGGGGGCAGGCAGCAGCATATAGCAGAGGGCCCCGATGAGTCCGCCGAGGACAAAACCCAGGGTCAAGAGAGCAAAACTAAGGCCTTTACGGGATTTTTTCGCGGGCACAAGCACGGTGTCCTTGGGGTGAGCCGCTAAAATTTCCCGGCGCTCTTTTTCACGTGCAATCAAGGTTTCTTCGATGCGATGGGCCAAACCATCGTCTTGCTCATCCCTCGACATAGGGCAAGATCCTTCCGTTAAAGAAACTGTACGTTTAAGGTTGTAAAATCTAACTTAAATCTGCCCGGAATTCAATTAACAAGTCGCGAGCGTTACATTTTTTTAGTGTGGTCTTTACGGGAAAAGAGCGACAGACGCAAGCCCGGACTGCTCATCGAGGCCAGCAATCAGATTAAAATTCTGCACGGCCTGTCCGGCAGCGCCCTTACCAAGATTATCAATCACGGCGACCACGACCACACGCCCGGTACGCTCATCGGCAACCAGACCGATGTCGCACAGATTGGTGCCGCGCACATGGGCAATATTGGGTAAGTGTCCGGCGGGCAGCACACGCACAAAGGGTTCTTTGGCATAACGCTGCTGATACAGAGCGCAAAGATCCTTGGTCGACAAAGAGCGCGTCTGAGTTGCATACATAGTTGAGAGAATGCCGCGATCAACCGGTAAAAGATGAGGCGTAAAACTGATTTTAACCTCTTCACCGGCCAGGGCGCTAAGGGTCTGTTCAATTTCCGGCGTGTGGCGATGGCTGGCAACGCCATAGGCCTTGAACCCCTCATTGACCTCGCAGAACAGGCTCGCTTCTTTCGCCCCGCGACCGGCACCACTGGTGCCCGATTTGCTGTCAATAATCAGAGTCCGATGATCGATCAGCCCGCGTTCAAGCAGCGGAGCCAATCCAAGGGTGACACTGGTCGGGTAACAGCCGGGATTGGCCACTAAACGCGCAGGCTTGATGTGGGCACGGTAGAGTTCCGGCAGACCGTAAACGGCCTCGGCCAGCAATTCGGGGCTGGTGTGCGGCTGATACCAGGCTTGATAAACCTGGGCATCGCGCAGCCGATAGTCTGCCGACAAATCGACGACCCGACAACCAGCCTTCAAAAAATCCGGAATCACCGCCATGGCCTGTTGATGGGGCAAGGCGGTAAAGATAATCTTGGCGCGCTGGGCAATGGCGGTAACATCAAGCTGTTCGCAAATCAGATCACAAAATCCCCCCAGGCTGGGAAAAGCACAGCTGATGGGCTGGCCTTGATACTGGCGCGAGGTCACCGAAACAATATCCGCCTGGGGGTGATGCACCAACAAACGCAGCAGCTCAACGCCGGTATAACCACTGGCACCAACAACCGCAACCTTAAACATAACAAGCTCCGACAAAAAAATTAAAAAAGGGAAGCCCCAACAGGACTTCCCTTTCGTCTTTGAAACTCAACCGCCAGGCGGTCATGAATTTTAACGTTTTGAAAACTGGAAGCTGCGGCGCGCGCCACGACGGCCATATTTTTTACGTTCTTTGATGCGGCTGTCGCGCGTCACAAAACCGGCCTTTTTCAAGGTGCCACGCAATTCACCATCGGCAACCAGCAGCGCCCGCGTGATGCCATGCTTGATCGCGCCGGCTTGACCGGAAGCGCCACCGCCGGAGACGTTGACGCAAACATCGAATTTATCGACATTCTGCGTCACATCAAAGGGCTGACGGACGACCATTTTTGAGGTTTCACGACCGAAATACTCATCAAGGGGGCGTTTATTGATTACGATCACACCGCTGCCTGGCTTGATCCAAACGCGGGCTGTGGACGATTTTCTTCTACCAGTTGCATAATACTTTTGCTCGGCCATCCGGCTGTCTCCTGATCCGTCGTCTTAAACTGCAAGTTCTTTAGGTTGCTGTGCACTATGGGGATGGTCAGCACCGGCGTAAACCTTCAGCTTGCTGAACATCTTGCGTCCAAGGGGATTTTTGGGCAACATTCCCTTGACCGCGGCCTGAATCACCATTTCCGGTTTTTTCTGCAGCAAATCCTGGGCGTTGATGGAATGAATACCGCCCGGATAACCGCTATGCCGGTAATAATTTTTCGCCAGCATTTTATTCCCGGTCAAATGAACCTTGTCCGCATTGACGACAACAACAAAATCTCCGGTATCAACACTCGGAGTATAAATTGCTTTATGCTTGCCGCGCAGCACACGTGCGATTTCAGTCGCTGCACGACCCAGGACTTTACCCTCAAGGTCGACAACGTACCATTGTCTTTGAATGTCTTTTTCTTTAGCGACTTCGGTGCTCATCGCGTTCCTCTCCAAGCGTGGATAACTTTATACGGGTAATTGGGCTCACGAATCGGAGAAATTAGCCGATCCGTACGGGGATGTCAAGTGCAAATTGCATGGGTTTTTTGCTTTACGGCATTCGTCGCCGTTGATTCAACCTTCAGCAGTTCCGGGGGATAATCAACCTGCATCAGGCACAGCCCCTGGGCCGGGGCCGTCAGCCGGGTCTCACGACTGTTTTTTTGCAGCAGCAAACGGCGGATATCGGCGGGCTCACGCTTCCCCATACCAACTTCGACCAGGGTTCCGACCATCATACGCACCATGTGACGCAAAAATCCGCTGCCACGCACATCGATATGAATCTGATCACCTTCGCGTGACAAGGTGATGGAATCGATACGCCGTCGGGTGCGTTTGGCGGTACAACCCGAACCACGAAATGCGGAAAAATCGTGTTCGCCAACGAAAAAATGTGCGGCTTCTTCCATTTGGGAAAAATTCAATGGCTTGCGAATCTGCCAGCCATAGCGATCCCGCAGGGGTGAACGCACCGCGGCACAATAAAGCCGGTAACGATACCACTTGCCCTGGGCGCTGAAACGCGCGTGAAAACGATCCGCCACCCGCCGCGCCTCACGAATCGCCACATCACGCGGCAAAAAACGGTTGACGCCATGCACATAGGCATTCAGCGGCAAGAGACAGGAGGTTTTAAAATGAGCCACCATCGCCTGGGCATGCACCCCGGCATCGGTGCGCCCCGAAGAATGAATCCGCACCGCCGTGCCACAGACCGCCGTCAAGGCCTGTTCAACCTGCTGTTGAACGCTGCGCCCGTTGGTTTGATACTGCCAACCCGCATAGGCCCCGCCATCAAACTCAATCCACAAGGCGACAACAAATAAAGGATCGGATCCCTGGCTGCGGATTCGGGTCAGATCTGCAGCGGGGGCTTCGGCTTCAGCCCTGGCGGCATTGCCGATGGCAGAGGACGATTTCACAAACCGGCGACGATGGCATCGCCCATTTCTCGGGTATTGACCTTTTTCTCTCCAGGTCGGTTCTGGTAAATATCCCCGGTGCGCAAACCAGCTTCGAGGGCTTTTTTGACTGCGGCTTCGATGGTCGTCGCCGCATCGACCAGATCACAGGAATAACGCAGCATCATCGCCGCCGATAAAATCTGCGCAATCGGGTTAGCAATGCCCTGCCCCGCGATGTCCGGGGCACTGCCGCCCGAGGGTTCGTACATTCCAAAGCTGCCCTCCGCCAAAGAGGCACTGGGCAACATTCCCAAACTGCCGGTGAGCATCGCCGCTTCATCCGAGAGAATATCGCCGAACAGGTTGCCACACAAAATCACGTCAAATTGCTTGGGCCGTCGCACCAGCTGCATGGCCGCATTGTCCACATACATATGCGTAAGCGCCACATCCGGGTAGTCTTTGGCCACAGCTTCAACGACTTCACGCCAGAGCACAGAAGTCGACAACACATTGGCCTTGTCGATGGACACCACGCGGCGCTGACGCTTGCGGGCGGTTTCGAAAGCAACCCGGGCAATGCGAATAATTTCACTTTCGCGATAAAGCATGGTGTCGAAGCCCTTGCGTTCCCCATTTTCGACGTCAATACCCTTGGGCTGAGAAAAATAAATGCCGCCTGTCAATTCACGCACCACCAGCAGATCAAAGCCCCCTTCGATGACGTCTTCCTTGAGGCTCGAAGCCCCAGTCAAGGCGGGAAAGATAATGGCCGGGCGCAGGTTGCAGAACAAGCCGAAAATTTTACGTAAGGGCAGCAGCGCACCACGTTCGGGCTGCTCATCCGGGGGCAGGCTTTCCCACTTGGGCCCACCGACACTGCCAAACAGGATCGCATCGGAACTTTTGCAGATATCAATGGTGGTCTGCGGCAATGCCTTGCCTTCGAGCTCAATCGCCACCCCGCCGACATTGGCCTGAGTGCGCTTGAAATGAACGTCAAACTTTTTCTCGACCGCATCCAGCACCTTCAGCGCCTCGGCCATGACTTCCGGGCCGATTCCATCCCCCGGTAGAACTGCAATTTGGAAATTTTTCGCCATCTGCTTATCTCTCTTTGCTTGAATGGAAATATCAGCTCAACCGCCCTCCTTGAAACGGAAAGCGTCAAGCGCATAACTATAAAAAGCACCCCTGGAATTGTCAAACCAATTATCCCGTCCCCATTCAGCAAATTCGGGCAAGTTGTGCCTAAGGGGCATCTTCTGCTAGGATACGCTGATTATGGCAAGGTGATAGGAGGCTCGTTTGAAACCACTGCTGATTTTCGTTTTTTTATGCGCAACCTTGGCGCCGGCCGCTGCTTTTATGCCTGAAGGAGAAGGCTGCGGAGCGGGCAGCTGCATCGAGTGCCACGATTTATCCAGAGCAGAAGCCAACGAAATTCTCAAACAGATCGACGGCGATGTGCTCAGCGTCAGCAACGCCGAAGTGCCCGGTTTGTGGCGCGTCAACATGAAAATGAACGGCAAAACCTGGCCGCTCTATCTCGACTATTCAAAATCTTATCTGATTTCCGGCAATATTATTCAGCTTGACAGCCGTGAAAATCTGACCGAATCCCATTATCGTGAACTGAACCCGGTCGATATTGCCGCGATTCCGCTAGACGATGCCCTGCTACTAGGTGACCCGCAGGCCAAAACGCAGGTTGTGGTCTTCACCGACCCCCATTGTCCGTATTGCAGCAAACTGCATCAGGAAATGAAAAAAGCCCTGGAAGTCCGCCCTGACATCGCCTGGAAAATCAAACTCCTGCCCCTTAAAAAAGGCTCGCGTGAAGCGGTTGAAACCATTCTGTGCGAAAAATCCCTCGATCTGCTCGACGCAGCCTTTACTGGACGCCAGCTTCCCCCGGCAAGCTGCCAGAACAGCGCTATCGACCTGACCCTGAAAATTGCCCAGGAAATGGGCCTACGCAGCACTCCCACCCTGATCATGCCCAATGGTCAGATTCTGCCGGGCTACAAAGAACTGGAACATCTGTTGCGCGTGATCGACGAAAACACCCCGGCCACCGTAACAACGAAAAGTGACGAGACCGAGAGCCCGACTCCGCACCAGACTGAAAAATGACCGCCCACCGGAGCCAGAACCCGGGCCCAGAGACGTCTAGGGCGGAAAAATGAGACTCAACCGCTGCGCATGGCAGCTTATTTTCAGCCATTGCTCTGCCGGAGTCTCACCGCTGGCATCACCATCAACCTGCACAGGAACAGAAGCCCCATAAAGGGAAAACTCGCGGGCATCAATCCGGCGCACCGGGCCGAGGAGATGGCCACGCAGGGCAATGCGCAGCCAGAAGAGCAATAACGCCATTCGTCCTGGCTGATCTACCAGACAGGCCGTCAGCAGGGGTTTTTCTAAGCCATTCTGCGGTGCCAGCTGAAAACGCCCACCATAATAGCGAATATTGCTGATGACAAGATGCCAGACCGGCACCAATTCACCCGCTTCGGTCTGAAGCTGGAGGGCCACCGGGCGATTCAGCAACCAGGCCTGGACTCCGGCAACCACATACGCCAGTTTGCCAAACTTACGTTTCAAGGGTGAACTGACCGCCCTCACCGCCGCCGCATCGAAGCCAATGCCCGCCATCATGAGGAAATAACGCCCGTTGACTTCGGCCAGGGCAACGCGCCGACTTTCGCCATCAAGGGCCACCCGACAAGCGGCTGCTATCCCTGGGGGGAGACCCATTTCCAGCGCCATCACGTTGGCAGTTCCAAGGGGCACAAAGGCCAGGGGCAGCCCGGTGCCGGCCAGGCCGTTGGCGACTTCGTTCAGAGTGCCGTCACCACCGGCGGCTATCACCAGATCAAAATCCACACCTCTGGCGGCACGGGCGGCGTTTTCGGCATCACCACGCCGAGCGGTGAGAACCAGCGCGACTCGCGCACCACGCGCCTCCAGAAATGTCACAGCCTGGGCAATCGCCGTACGCGCATCGCCACCGGCAATCGGGTTGGCTATAAGTTTGACTCTGTGGCGCATTGCGCAGAAATCATCCTCGAATAGGGAGTCTGGCACAATCGCCTGACGCCCGCTATAATGCAGTGGTGATTTTTCTTGGACAAGGAGTTTTCGTGAAAAAAATGCTGTTTTTCGGTTTAGGGTTCATCGGCATCACGGCATCAACCGCCCTGGCCCTCGATTTGACCGCTTTAGTGCGTGAGATTGAAGGACAGTACAATGGCCGCTCTTCCCTCGCAACCATGCAGATGGAAGTCAGCACCGCCCACTGGCAACGCAACCTTCAACTGCAAGCCTGGTCACAGGGCCGCGATCAATTTCTGGTGCGCATCCTCGAACCGCCCAAGGAAAAAGGCGTCGCCACCTTAAAAATTGACAAACAAGTGTGGAATTATCTGCCGCGGGTCGAGCGCACGATTAAAATTCCACCCTCGATGATGGGCGGAGCCTGGATGGGCAGCCACATTACCAATAACGATCTGGTCAAAGCCGCACGCATTGAGGAGGATTATCGTTTTTCCCTGCAAAAGGAAGACGAGCAAACCTGGACAATTAACGGCATTCCCAAACCCGATGCCGCCGTGGTATGGGGCAAAATCGTCTACCAGATCGAAAAAAAACGCCGCATTCCCCTGGTCGTTGACTATTACGACGAACAAGAACGCAAGGTGCGCCGCATCAGCTTTGATCAGGTGGAGACCATCGGCAACCGCACCCTGCCCCTGCGCATGACCATCGTCCCGCAGGATAAAGCCGACGAACGCACGGTGCTCACCTATCAACAACTCATTTTCGATCTTGAACTTGACCCGACAGTTTTTTCCCTGGGCCGATTACGGACTCCCTGAGATGCTGCTGACCCTGGCCCTGCGCAACCTGTGGCGCAACCGCAGACGCTCGCTGCTGACCCTGTCAGCGATGGTCGCCTCTTCGGCCCTGCTGATTCTGGCCCTGGGGGTTTTTTCCGGGATGTTCGCCGACATGCTGGCCTCGGGAACGGAACAATACCACGGCCACATGGTCATCTCGGCCCGCGGTTACCAGGAAGATCGCGACCTGTTCCGCACCTTCGCCCCAAGTGACATTAACCTGCAAACCCTCGAAGCCCGGCCAGAAATTCTGGCCGCCGCCCCCCGCCTGCGCAGCTTTGGGCTCATCTCACATCGCACCCAGAGTGAGCCGGCAGAATTACTCGGGATAGATCCAGGGCGCGAAGCACGCGTCACAACCTTGAGTCAAAAGCTGCAAAAGGGTGAGCCCCTACACGCCGAAGACCAAACCGGTGCCCTCATCGGCAGCGGGCTGGCACGCAAACTGGGAATCGACATCGGTGGCGAACTGGTGATTCTGACCCAGGCGGCCGATGGTTCCATCGGCAACGATCTCCTCACCGTCCGCGGCATTTTTGCCAGCGGGGATCGCCATCAAGACAACGCCCTGGTGCTGGTGCAACTCGGCTGGCTCCGCCAGCTGCTGGTGCTGCCGAACGCTCAGCATGAAATTGCCCTGCGCCTGGGCGAACCACTGCTGGCTGCACCCCTGGCCGACACACTGGCAACCAGCCTGCCGGCAGGATTCGAGGTGCTCGACTGGGGCGATTTACTGCCGCAGATGCGCGATGCCATCGCCGCCTACGATGTTTCGCGCCTGATTATGGTCGGGGTTCTTTACCTGGCCACCGGACTGGGGATTCTGAATACCTTTTTCATGTCGGTGCTTGAACGCATTCGTGAATTCGGCCTCTTAATGAGTCTCGGGGTGCGTCCCTGGCAAATTCGCTTGTTGGTGCTGACCGAGGCTCTGCTCATGGGGCTCTTTTCCCTTTTGATCGGGGTGAGCAGCGGCCTGCTGCTCACCTGGTACATGGCGCAGGTCGGCGTGGATCTCTCCGACTATATATCGCCCATCAGCTACGCGGGCGGCACCATTCTGCCGCGGCTGCACGCGGTATTCATTTTTGATAATTTTTTCATTCCGGCGCTGCTGTTGCTGCTGATTTCCCTGCTGGCGGCTTTTCTCCCCGCCAACCGGGCGGCAAAACTCCACCCGGCCACCGCGCTGCGTGAGGGTTGAGCATGGATGACCTGCGGCTGGCGTGGAAAAATTTATGGCGCAATCGGCGACGCACCCTGATTACTCTGGCGGCAATTGCGGTCTCTATTACCCTGATGCAGGCCGCTCACAACCTGTCTTTCGGCGTTTACGCCAGCATGATTGACCGTGGCGTGCGCGCCGGCAGCGGTCATCTGAGCATCTATCGTCAGGGGTATTTGCAAGATCGCGACCCCAAGCTCGGGTTTAACCCTCAAAATCTCGCCGCTGAGATTTCCCGATTGGCCGGGGTCGAAAGTGTGCTGCCGCGCCTTTATCTACCAGGGCTGGCACAGTCGAGCCGAGACAGTCGTGGAATTTTACTCACCGGCACCGCCCCTGTGGAGGAATATCGCATCAACCCTTTTCTGCGCAAGCTGCCCGCGACACAGATGATTCGCGAAGGCAACCTGCGTGATGCGCTTGTCGGTCAACGCCTGTTCGAAGAACTCAAGCTTTCTTTCGGCGGTAAATTTGTTGTCACCCTTCAGGGCCAAGAGGGCGAGCTGGCAAGCGAACTGCTGCGCGTCCGTGGAATTTTCACCAGCGGCATCAAGGATATCGACCGCTCCTTAGTGCTGGTCGACCAACACCGCGCCGCAACCATGCGCGGCCGGCCGCAGCAAATTCATGAGCTGGCGATTATACTTAAGCCTCAAGCCGATGAAAGATGGCTACTTGATCAAATCGGCCGCCTGCTCAAAAACCACCCGCAGCTGATTTTAGTCGGCTGGCAGGAGGCCATGGCGAACCTCGCCGACGCCATTCGTCTTGATTATGCCGCGCAGAAATTCATTTTTCTGATCATTATTCTCATCGTTACTATTGGCGTGATCAACACCCTGCTGATGTCGGTCATGGAACGCATTCCAGAATTTGGGGTTATTCTGGCCCTGGGGGCACCTTCTTGGCGGCTGCAACGTATGCTGCTGACGGAAGCTCTGCTGCTGGGAGTGATCGGTATGCTTCTCGGCAGTTTCGGCGGCAGCCTGGCAACCTGGTATTTGCGCATCGAGGGCCTTGATCTGCGCTATTTCGTCAGCAGTTCTCTCGAATTCGGCGGCGTGGTCTTCGACCCGATTATGCGCGCTGATTGGGATCTGCGCTGGATGCTTAAAATGGCCTTTTACGTCTGTGGCCTGGCACTTTTGGCGGCCTGGTACCCAGCCCGCAAAGCGGGAAAAATCTCCCCGGCCGGCGCCATGCGTCACTATTAAAGGAATTCCCATGGCCTTGATCGAACTGAGTGGCATCGAAAAAATCTACCCCCTGGGGCATCAGCAGGTGCAGGCCGTACAGCAGCTTGATCTGCGCATCGACAAGGGGGAGTTTACCGTGCTGGCGGGCCCTTCCGGCAGTGGCAAGACCACGATTCTCAATCTCATCGGCGCCCTTGATCGCCCTACCGCTGGAGAAATCACAGTGGCCGGGGTCGCATTAAACCGGGTAAGCAGCCGTCAGCTGGCCGATTTCCGCTTGCGCAAGATCGGCTTTATTTTTCAGGCCTACAATCTTATTCCGGTGCTGACTGCGGCTGAAAATGCCGAATTCCCTCTGATGCTGCAAGGGATCGACAAGAAAATTCGTCGCCGTAAAGTCATCGAACTTTTCGCGGAACTGGGCATCGCCGGGTTAGAAAACCGTCGCCCCCTGGATTTATCCGGTGGGCAGCAACAGCGCGTCGCCGTGGCACGATCCCTGGTGGCGGAGCCGGCGGTGATTCTGGCCGATGAGCCCACCGCCAATCTCGATTCTCAGCGCAGCGCCGACCTGCTGAACTTGATGCAGCGCCTTAACCAGGACAAAGGCCTGACCTTTGTCTTCAGCTCC